>DASYZF010000410.1:0-2190 GCA_035946515.1 Gammaproteobacteria bacterium
GGCCAAGCTCGGCATCCCCAGCTACGAGACGCCCACCGGCTGGCGTTTCTTCTGCAACCTGCTGGACGCCGGACGCATCACCCTCTGCGGCGAGGAGAGCTTCGGCACCAGCAGCGACCACGCGCGCGAGAAAGACGGCCTATGGGCCGCGCTCTTCTGGCTGAACCTCTTGGCGGTGCGGCAGGAACCCTTGCCCGCGATCCTGCACCGGCACTGGGCGGAATACGGACGCGATTTCTTCCTGCGGGAGGATTACGACATCCCGGATGCGGCGGCGGCCGCGCAAGTGATGCGCGCGCTGGAAGCGGCCCTCTCCACGCTCGCGGGCAAGAGCGCCGCGGGCGTGACATTCGCTTCCGCCGACAGCTTCACCTATGAAGACCCGGTGGATGGCAGCGTGAGCCGCAACCAGGGCCTGCGCCTGTTCACCACCGGCGGCGGACGCATGGTGTTCCGGCTCTCCGGCACCGGGACCCGCGGTGCGACGCTCAGGGTCTACCTGGGACGGCATGAGCAGGACGTGGCGAAGCAGCAGCTGTCCGCGGTGGAGGCGCTGGCGCCGCTCTCCGCCGCCGCCCGGGCTGTGGCGCGGCTCGAAGCGCTGACCGGAATCACCCGCCCCAGCAACATCACCTAGATTCAGAACCGGCGTTTCAACCCGGCCTTGTGGAGGATGGTCGTCGCGATCTCTTCAATGGAGGGGTGGGTGGTGTTGATGTAGGGGATGCCCGCCGACTGGAACCAAGTCTCCGCCTTCTGCACTTCGTAGCTCACCTGGCCCGGCGAGGCATAGCGGCTGTCGGGCCGGCGCTCCTGGCGGATCTGCTGCAGCCGCGTGGGGTTGATGGTGAGGCCATAGAGCTTGGGCTTGTGGGGCAGGAGCGCCTCCGGCAGGTTCCCGCGCTGCATGTCGTCTTCCGTGAGGGGGTAGTTGCCCGCATAGATGCCGTACTGCAGCGCCAGGTAGAGGCAGGTCGGGGTCTTGCCCGAGCGCGACACCCCCACCAGTACCACGTCCGCCTTCGGGTAGTTGCGGGTGGTGACGCCGTCGTCGTTGGCGAGCACGAAGTTCACCGCCTCGATGCGATTGAGGTAGGCGGCGTCGTCGGCGCCAGCGTGGGCCCGGCCCGAGGTATGGGAGGACTTCACGCCCAGCTCGCGCTCCAGGGGGCCGATGAAGGCATCGAAGAAATCCAGGTGCAGGGCCTCGCTGCCCTTGATCACGGCCCGAAGGTCGTCCTGCACCATGGTGCTGAACACCAGCGGGCGGGCACCGTCCTCTCGGGCGGTGGCGGCAATGCGCGCCACGGCCTCCCGGGCCTTCTCCACGCTGTCTATGAACGGCAGGGTCACCTGGGTGATGCCCGCGGCGTCGAACTGGCTCATGAGGCTGCGGCCCAGGGCCTCGGCGGTGATGCCGGTGCGGTCCGAGACGAAGAACACCGTGCGCTTCTTTTCCATCTTATTTGCCGTCCCGGTACTCGCGAAACCAAGGTCTGTCTAGCCGCCGCATCCGCCGCCAGTATAATAGGCGAATCTCAGCGAGGATAAACCGTGGATTCGCGCTACGTCATCGGCTTCGAAAAACTGGGTATGCACGACGTGGACAAGGTGGGGGGCAAGAACGCCTCCCTGGGGGAGATGATCAGCCATCTCACCCGGCTGGGGGTCTCCGTACCCGGCGGCTACGCCACCACTGCCGACGCCTACCGCGAGTTCCTGGCCCACGACGGCCTCGCCGAGCGGGTCAACGGCGAGCTCGCCAAGCTCAACGTGGACGACGTGGTGGCCCTGGCCGAGACCGGCGCCAAGATCCGCAAGTGGGTCGCCGAGACCCCCTTCCCCCCCGCCCTCGAGAAGGCCATCCGCGACGGCTACGCCGAGCTCGTGAAGCAGACCGGCAAGGAAGTCTCGGTGGCGGTGCGCTCTTCCGCCACCGCCGAGGACCTGCCCGACGCCTCCTTCGCCGGCCAGCAGGAGACCTTCCTCAACGTGCGCGGCATCGAGGAGGTGGTGAAGGCGGTCAAGCTCGTGTTCGCCTCGCTCTTCAACGACCGCGCCATCTCCTACCGCGTGCACCACGGCTTCGACCATGCCGAGGTGGCGCTCTCCGCCGGCATCCAGCGCATGGCGCGCAGCGACCTCGGCGCCAGCGGCGTGATGTTCACCCTCGACACCGAGTCCGGCTTC
>DASYZF010000411.1:0-3200 GCA_035946515.1 Gammaproteobacteria bacterium
GTTCACGCGGCAATCGGCCGACAAGCCCTCGATGAGGGTGGGTTGCATGAACCAGCCGCCGGCGCAGCGGCCCTCCACCTTGGCACGCTCGCCGCCGCAGAGCACCCGGCCGCCTTCTTGCCTGGCGAGCGCCACGTAACCCAGCACCTTCTCCAGGTGCGGGCCCGAGACCAGAGCCCCTTGTTGCACGCCGGATTCCAGGGGGTCGCCTTGCCTGAGTGCCTGCACCTTCGCCACGAAAGCGTCGCGGAACCTTTCATAGATGGGGCGTTCCACGTAGAGGCGGGACCCGCAGAAGCAGATCTCGCCCTGGTTGAGGAACGCGGCACGCAGGCATTCGTTGAGGGCCAGTTCCCAGTCGCAATCGGCGAACACCAGCACCGGGTTCTTGCCGCCGAGTTCCAGGGAGAGTTTCTTGAAGCGTGGCGCGGCGCGCGCGGCGATGTCGCCGCCGGTGCGGGTGCCGCCGGTGAAGGACACGGCCTTGATGCCCGGGTGCTCCACCATGGCGCTGCCGGTCTTGGGGCCGAGACCCTGCACCACGTTCAGCACGCCCGCGGGCAGGCCCGCCTCGGCGCAGAGTTCGCTGAGGAGATACGCCGTCATGGGCGTCACTTCCGAAGGTTTGGCCACCACGCAGTTGCCGGCGGCGAGCGCCGGGGCGATCTTCCAGGTGAAGAGGTAGAGCGGCAGGTTCCAGGGGGAGATGCAGCCCACCACCCCGAGCGGTGAGCGCAGGGTGTAGTTGAGGGCGCCTTCCTCCATGGCGTGGGATTCGCTCGCGAACTGGCTGGCAGCGGCGGCGAAGAAGCGCAGGTTGGAGATGGCGCGGGGGATGTCGAGGCGGCGCGCCAGGTCCACCGGCTTGCCGTTGTCCACGCTCTCGGCACGTGCCAGTTTCTCGAGGTCGCGCTCCACCAGTTCCGCGAGCTTGAGCAGCCAGCGGCCGCGCTCCTCGCCGGAGAGCTTCGACCAGGCAGGGAAGGCTTTGGCGGCCGCCACCACGGCCGCGTCCACGTCCTTGACGTCCGAGTCCGGAAGCCGGGCATAGACCTTGCCGGTGGCGGGTTCGTGGGTCTCTAGCCAGCCACCCGAGGCGGCGGCGGCGAGCTTCCCGTCGATGTAGTTCCGGATCTCGAGCATGGCTAGAGACCCTGGATGCGGCCGCCGTCCACCGGCAGGCTCACGCCCGTGATGTAAGCCGCCGCGGGAGAGGCGAGGAAGGCGATGGCGGCGGCGATCTCTTCCGGTTCGGCGATGCGCCCGAGCGGGATGAGCGCACGCGCCTCCGCCTCGATGTCCGCCACGCTGCGGCCTTCCTTCTGGGCGCGGCTGCCGAAGAGGCTCTCGAGACGTCCGGTGCGGGTGTAACCCGGCAACACGTTGTTCACCGTGATGCCGTAGGGGCCGAGCTCGCCGGCGAGGGTCTTCGCCCAGCCTGCCACCGCGGCGCGCACGGTGTTGGACACGCCCAGGCCCTTGATGGGTTCCTTCACGGAGGTGGAGATGATGTTGACGATGCGGCCATAACCGGCGTTGCGCATGGCGGGCAGGATGGATTGCACCAGGATCTGGTTGCAGATCAGGTGGCGGCTGAACGCGGCCTGGTATTCCTCGGGTTTCGCCAGGTGGGCCGGGCCCCCGGGCGGGCCGCCGGTGTTGTTCACCAGGATATGCACGCGCGGGGTGCGCTTCAGCCAATCCTCGACCGTGGCCTTGAGTCTCTCGGGCTGGTCGAAATCGGCGGTGAAGTAGCCATGGCGCTGGGTGCCCTGGGCCCTGAGTCTCTGGAAAGTCTGTTTCAGGCTCTCCTCGGAACGGGCCACCAGGGTCACGTCCGCTCCCAGGTCCGCCAGGGCGTGGGCCGTGGCCGCGCCGATGCCCTTGCTGGCGCCGCAGACCAGGGCCCATTTCCCGTCGAGTCGCAGGTTCGCCAGTGTCGGATTATCTGTCATGACGTAACTATAAAGCAGTAAGGGATGCGGTGGAGGGACCCACCGCCGTTTTTCAATCGGCAACCGATTGAAAAACGGAGAAAACCGCGGGTCCGGCGCATAGCGCCGACGAGGGGCAGGAGCCCCTCCGGGCTTCGCACGTAGCAGGAAGCGTAGCGCGAAGAATCCGCGGTTTTCGTACCTGAAAAACCCAGGGATGGGTTTTTCAGGATAAACAGGTCAGCCGGAACCGGGACGCTGGGCCACCGGGCAATCCACGCTGTACCAGCCGCCGCTGTCGTCCCCATCCAGGCGCAGGGCCGTGAGCCGTCCGCCCCAGACGCAACCCGTGTCCAGGGCGTGCACGTTCCGGTCGCGGATCTCCCCCAGGGTGGACCAGTGGCCGAAGAGGACGTGGAGCCCGGCGCTCTTGCGCCCGGGGACCTCGAACCAGGGCATCAGGCCTTGTGCCTGGCTGCCGGGCGCCCCCTTGGCCTTGAGATCCAGCTTGCCCCCGGCATCGCAGTAGCGCAGCCGGGTGAAGCAGTTGACGATGAAGCGCAGCCGGTCCATGCCGGCGAGGTCCGGGGACCAGCGCCCGGGTTCGTTGCCGTACATCTGGCGGAGGAATTCGGGGTGCCGGTCGGTGCGCAGCGCGCTCTCTAGCTCGTGCGCGCACGTTTGGGCGAGGGCTAGGTCCCACTGCGGCGGCAGGCCCGCGTGCACCAGGGTATAACCCAGGTCGGCGTCGTGATGCAGCAGCGGCAACTGCCGCAACCAGTCCAGGAGCTCGTCCCGGTCCGGCGCCGCCAGCACCGCGTCCAAGGTATCGTCTTTCCTGAGCCTGGCGGTGCCGGCCGCCACCGCCAGCAGGTGCAGGTCGTGGTTGCCCAGCACGCAGAGGGCCCGGTCACCGAGGCCCTTCACGAAGCGCAGCACCTCGAGCGAGCCCGGGCCGCGGTTCACCAGGTCGCCGGTGAACCAGAGGGTGTCCTCGCGGCTATCGAAACCGATGCGCTGCAGGAGCCGTTTCAGCTCCTCATGACAGCCCTGCACGTCTCCGACCGCGAACGTCGCCATGCATCAGTGCAGCAGGCCCGGCACCGCCAGCCGGAAAGGGGCGATGGGTGCGTCGAAGGTCTCGCCGCGGTCGTTGCGCATCTGATAGGCGCCCTGCATGGAACCCACGGGGGTCTCCAGCACCGCGCCGCTGGAATAACGGAAACCTTCCCCCGGCTTGATATGGGGCTGTTCGCCCACCACACC
>DASYZF010000412.1:0-2319 GCA_035946515.1 Gammaproteobacteria bacterium
TGAGCACCGGGGCCTCAGGATCTTCCCGGTCGTTGACGAGAACGGAGTGGCTGAGTTCGATCATCGCATTCACCTTCTGCTCAAGCCGCGCAAAGGCAGCTACCTTAGCGCGCCCAAACCGATCCCATCTGTCAGTGTGGGCGACCCTGGGCTCTGCCCGGCGGGGCGGCTGGGTCCGGCTCTGCCATCCAGCACGCCGGCCGAGTCACCCAGGTTTGGGGGCGCGGTCACGCCAGATTGGTCTCCACGTCGAGGCTGAGCCCGACGCGATTGCCGACGAGCCAGCCGCCACCAGGCAGGGGGATATTCGAATCGAGGCCGAAGTCCCGCCGATCGAACTCGGTCCGGGCCGCGAATGCCATCTTGGCTCGCCCGCCGAACATTGGTGGTGAGGGAAGCACACCCTCGAAGCTGGCATCGAGGATCACCTCGCGGGTGCAGTCCTTGATGGTCAGATCGCCAGCGACCTGCCAGAGGCTCGCCTCGACGTGCCGCACGCGGGTGCTCCGGAAGTGAAGGGTCTTGAACTTTTCGGCCTCCAGGTAGTGCTCGCCTTTCACCGCAGTCGCGGCGACGGGGTTGGGCATCTGGAGGCTGTCCGCGTCGATGGTCAGCTCGGCCCAGGACTCTTCCGGCGTCTCGGCGATGTGGACGTCGCCAGAGAACGAGGTGAACCAGCCTCGCAGGCGCGTCAGCATCATGTGCCGGCAGTCGAACTCCAGGATGGAGTGTCCCGGGTCGATCGTCCACAGGCCAGGCACCGGAAGGGACAGGTGCTCGAACTCGCGCACAATGGGCGCTGCGGCCGCATCGGTCGCTGCTTGGGCGGTATCGCTCATCACTTGCTCCCAGCGTCGCCGAGCACGTAGCGGTCAACGACGCGCTCGTAGAAGCGGTTGTTGTGCTCCTGACGGTTGAGCCGACTTCCAGGGAACGACCGTTGGTGCAGGCCCTGCTGGATGCGCGGGTACATCGTGAAGTCCTGGAGAAACTCGACCGGGATGCGGTCTCGGGCGCTCCGCCAATCGGCGATGAATTCACGCTCGGGCGGCGGCGCCTTGCCCTCCCCGTAGAGGAAGAGGGACCTGATCTCGAAGATGCAGGTGTCGGGGTCCATCCCGTTGGGGCGGATCCGCAGGTTGAGATAACTGTTGCCCGCGACCGGGCCGGTCATGTTGGGGAAGTACATGTACTCAAACGGGAACCCGAACAGCTCGTGATCACCGAGATGGGACAGGTCCAGGCCCTGGGCGGCGCAGGCCTCCCGGCGAAGCCGGAGCATGAAGTCTGGGCCCTCCATGTCCAAGGGCAGCTTATCCAGGTTCTCGAAGTACTCGATCTCGTAGGGGGCGACGCGGCGGTTGTGGCTCATGTACCGCAATGCCTGGCTCACGAACGCACGGGGATCGGGGCCGAGGTCTCTGAGCTTCACGGGGGGCATGCCCGCCGTCGGGTGCCAGTCCAGCTGGTAGAACAAGGTATGCGTGTCGAAGTGTTCGTACGCAAACATGTTCATGATCGCCGCAGCAGGCACGCCACCTCCGCGGGCCCCCTCCTGGCCGGCCTGCCTGCCACCCGGACCAGTCGCCGGCGCTCCAACCTCGTTGAGATCCATGATGTGGGTCGCCCAGGCGTGGTATGACTCGTTGAACTGCTCGATGGCCATCTTCCAGTTGGCGTCCACGATCACGGTCAGGTGCTGGACCGTGCGCATATTCTCGAGCCGGAACGGCGCCAGCCCATCCGGGATGGGGCCGAGCCAGTCGAGCAGCGGTTCCGCGGCAGGGTCCATGTTGATGAACACGAAACCGCCCCAGGTGTCCACCCGCACCTCGCGGAGACGGATCGCGTCCTTCTGCACACAGCTGGCCGCGAAGTCGGACCCGCCGGGCAGGAAGTGGATCGAACCGTCGAGGTTGTAGGCCCACCCGTGGAAGGTGCACTGGAGCTTGTCTTCGTTGCCTGGTGTGGATGGCCGGTCGCGGACGTTGCCCAGGCCCTCGACGAGCAGCGTCCCGCGGTGCATGCAGGAATTGTGGAAGGCCTTGATCGTGTCGGGCGCCGCTCGCACCAGCAGGATCGACTGGTCCCCGATCGTGTACTCGAGAAAGTCCCCGACCTCGGGTATGTCCTCTTCGCGCCCGGCCATCTGCCAGACCCGCGGCCACAGCCGTTCGTACTCGAGTTTCAGCCACTCCCGCGACGTGTACCGCTCGCTTGGGATCAGCTCCGTCTCGCTGTACCTCTCGTAGTTCTGCCTCGGCGGCGCCCCTACCTCGACCATGCCGGAACCTCCGAACGTTGTTCGGAACAAACCCC
>DASYZF010000413.1:0-4030 GCA_035946515.1 Gammaproteobacteria bacterium
CGCCGAGCAGGGTGGCGGCGGCGGCGTTGCCGATGGCCTCCTCTTCCTCGAGGGTCGCGGGCGTGAAGGCCTGCTTGATGCTGCTGAAGAGGTTGCTGACGTCGATGCTGCCCGCGACGGTGGGCAGGCCGAGCGCCAGGAAGCCCGCCAGCAGCAGTACGGCGCGGCGCTTCATTGCTTCACCTTCGGCAGGTAGCCGAGCTTCCCGGCCTTGAGCTTGAGTTCCTGGGCGAAAGCGGTGGCCACGGGCGGCTTCACCATCCACTGGTCGAGCTCGGTGACCGCGGCGGGATCGGGCTTGGCGTTGGCGATGTCGCCGGTGTTGAGGCCGCGCACGCCGGTGGTGGCGGTGGTGCCGGAGGCGCCGGAGCGGCCGCTCTCGAAGAGGCTGAAGAAGCCGTGGGAGCCGGAGCTCTTGGGGGCATTGCTGCCGCCGCTGCCGGGGTTGCCGAGGCGCAGGTCCGTCATGGGCAGCCAGCCCGTCTGCCCTGAGGGCAGGCGCACCTTGTACCAGCCGCCCTGGCGCGAGAGCACGGTGACGGCGGTGTTCACCGGCACGCTGCCGATGGGGTTGGCGTCGGAATAGGGGCCGTCGTTCATGTTGCCGGCGACGACGGTCTGGGCGGTGCCGCCCGAGTCCGCCTGCACCACCCCGAGGGTGGCGAGCAGCAACACAGCTGTGACGAGCGCCCTTCTCATGCCTTCTCCCGCGGCTCGAAGAGGTCCACCGGTTGGGCCCGGCCTTTGACTTTATAAGTGCCGCGCGGCTCGAAGTCAAAGGCCCCGCCGCAGCGCTCCTTGGTGGCGGCGGAGACCAGCACCCGCGCCACCCCCTTGGTCTGGCCCTCGATGCGCGAGGCCAGGTTCACGGTGTCGCCGATGGCGGTGTAGTCGAGCTTGTTCTCGGAGCCCATGAAACCGACCACGGCCTGGCCGGTATGGATGCCGATGCCGACGTCGAAGACCTCGGCGAGGTCGCCGAGGTCCTTGCGGAACTCGAGCAGCACCCGGCTCATCTCCAGGGCCGCCGCCACGGCGTGCTTGGCCTGGTCCGGGTCCTCCAGCGGCGCGCCCCAGAAGGCCATGATGCAGTCGCCGATGAACTTGTCCACGGTGCCGCCGTGGCGGAACACCACTTCCACCTGGAGGGTGAAGTAGCGGTTGAGGATGGCGACCACCTCTTCGGGGGTGCGGCTCTCGGAGAGGGTGGTGAAGCCGCGGATGTCGGAGAACAGCAGCGTGACCTCGCGGCTCTTGGCGCCCTCGTCCAGGAGGCTGCGCTGGTTCCTGACGAGATCGTCCACCACCCGCGGGTCGAGGAAGCGGCCGAACATGCCGATGGCGTGCTGCCGCTCGCGCCGCTCGCGCAGGTACTCGGCCAAGGCCATGCTCACGAAGAACAGCCACGCGAAGGACAGAGGCTGCACCACGGGCATGAGCCAGCGCGCCTGGAGCAGGAGGTAGGCGCAGAAGATCACCACGGCGGTGACGACGAGGAGCACGAGGCCGGTGCGGAACGGCCCCTGGCTGCGACCGAAGAGCGCGGCGAGACCGAAGACCAGCACGAGCGCGAGCAAGGCGCCGGCCCAGGCGGGACTGCGCCGCAGCCAGTCCCCTTCCTTGATGTTGGAGAGCGCGGTGGCGAGCACGTCCACGCCGGAATAGGACGCGGCGATGGGCGTGGGATGGGCGTCGCCGAGGCCCGCGGCGTTGCTGCCGACCACGACGATCTTGTCCTTGAACTCGTCCGCCGGGCGCCGCGACACGCGGCGCTGCATGTCCTTATAGAGGTCATAGAAGGAGACGTGGGGGACGCCGCCCGACTTGCCGCGCCAGTTGAGCACGAAGGAATCGCCTTCGGGGACCTTGTAACCCAGGCCTGCCGCCACCTTCGCCGGCAGCGAAGGCAGGCGCCAGCCGTGGGCGTCGTAGTAGACGTAGTAGCGGCGGCCCACCTTGTCCGCGTCCTGCAGGAAGTTCACCACGCCGACGCGGCCGGTGATGGCGAGCTCCGGCAGCGGGAAGAGCATGGCGGCGCGGGCGTCCGGGTCCGCGCCGGGGCCGGCGGTGAAGCCGAACTGGGGCGGATAGTCCTTGAGCTCGGCGGCGGCCTTGCTGTCGTCGGCCCCCTCGAGGCGCACCATGGGGAAGTAGACCTTGTCGTCGGGGGCGGCGGTGTCGATGAGGTAGCGGTCGTTCTCGGGGCGGAGCGTGTCCGGGTCCACCATGTAGATGTCGAACACCACGGCCTTGGGGGACTGCTTCATGAGGCCGTTGATGAGATCGGCGTACATGGAACGCGGCCAGGGCCAGCTGATGCCCTGGTCCTTCTGGGCGGCGAGCAGGCTCGGATCGTCCACGTCCACCACCACGACGCCGGGATCCGGCGCGCGGGTGGCGGAATGGAAGCGCACCAGGAAATCCTGCAGCGGGTGCTCGAGGGGGGTGAGGCCGCCCAAGAGGAAGAAATCCACCAGGATGAGCGCCACGAACAGCGCGAGCAACGCCGGCCTGCCTTTGAACCCCATCGGCTTCGCCATCTCACCCTCCCCTAGCCCCGATTCTATCTTAAGCCTCCTTAAACCTGCTGCGCTCGACGGGGCGTTGTTGCGCTTCGGACTCGCAGTCGGTCACGTACGCCAAGAGTACGCTCCCTCCTGCTCGCCTCGCGCGCCTAGCCCCGCCTTCGCTCGCGACGGTTTACCGGATAGCCCGAATCACCAGCGAGGAGGAAAGGTTAGATGCTTACCATCTATGGTAAGCAGGATGGCCCTCTTTGACGGCCACAAAGGTGCCTTTGCAGGTGTCGCAGAGCTTGCCGCCGGCCCAGAGCTCCCCTTCCACGGTGGCCCGGTCCTCGGTGGAGGAGGCGATCCGTGCCTTGAGGGTGATGAGGCCGTCGGTGGGGGTGGGGCGCTTGAGGACGATGGCGTAGTCGGCGGTCACCGTGCAAGGGGGCGTGGCGGCCCCGGACTTCTGCATAAGGTGCCAGGCGGCGGTCCAGTTGCAGTGGCAATCCAGGAGCGAGCCGATGATGCCGCCGTTGAGGACGCCGGGGAAAGCCTCGTGGTGCGGCTCGGCGTGCCACTCGGCCACCACCTCCTCGCCCTGGGGGAAGCTCTGCACGTGCAGGCCCTTGGGGTTGGCGGGGCCGCAGCCGAAACAGGCGTTGTGCGGGGCGTAGGTCTCTTGCAGGCTCTTGCCTTGCATCATTTATCTCCGGGAATCAGGCCTTGGGCAAATGTATTTCCGCGAGCATGCACCGGACGCTGCCGCCCGAACAGTCTTCAATCGTGTCGATGGGCACGGCGACGATGCGGGCGTGCTTCTCGAGGGCGGTCCGCTGGCCGGGGTTCAGGGCGCGCTCGGCGCGGGAGGACATGGCGAGCACGCTGCGTCCGCCGCGCCCCGTCAGCTCCAGCATGTTCCCGGCGAAGGATTCCATCTGGTAGGGGCTGATGGCGATGACTTCGTGACCGGTGCCGGCGAGGCGCTGCTGCACCCGCTCGCGCTGGGCGGCATCCGCGACGCTGTCCAGGCACACCACCGCGAACTTGGCGCCGATGCAGAGCATGACGTTGGTGTGATAGATGGGCCGGCCCTTGGTGTCGCGCGCGTGGAAGGCCAGGGCCTCATAGCCCGCGCGTGCTGCCCACTCCTCCAGCATGCGCCGGTCGGTGCGCGGCGAGAGGCCGGCGTAGGCGATGCGGTTGACCCGGTCCAGCACCAGGCTGCCGGTGCCTTCGAGATAGCGGCCGTCCAGCTCCGCATGGGAGAGGTCGCGCACTTCGGCGAGCTTGTAGCCACGTTGGGTCATGAGCGCTTCGAGGATGTCGCCGCGCCGCTCCCAGCGGCGGTTCTGCGCCAGCAAGGGATAGAGCCAGGCGCTGCCGTCGGCGTGGAAGCTCACCCAGTTGTTGGGGAAGACGGCGTCGGGGGTGACGGGTTCATGGCGGTCCTCGAACACTTCCACCTCCACCCCCGCGGCGAGCAGCGCCGCCACCAGGGCGTCGAACTCGGCCACGGCGCG
>DASYZF010000414.1:0-1753 GCA_035946515.1 Gammaproteobacteria bacterium
TCGCGCTCCACCCGCGGGCTCTGCTCCACCGGCTTGGCGATGGGCTCGATGCGCGGCTTGGGCTTCTTCTTCACTTCCTGCTGGTGGACCTTGATCACCTCCACCTGCTGCTCGCGCACGCGGCGCGCCTGGATGGCTTCCCGCAACCAGGCCCAGCGGTTGCGGGAACGCTCGATGAGGAGCAGCGTCCAGTGGCCGGTGCGGTCCATCATGGCGAGCCAGGAGAGGCCGGTGAACACCGTCACCGCGCCGAGGAAGATCGCGAGCAGCACCAGCATGGCGCCGAGCGGGCTCAGCACGTGGGCCAGGCTCTTGCCGATGGCATCCCCCAGCATCCCGCCGGCGTCCACCGGCAGGCCGCCCGGCTCCTTCACGGAGTTGATGGAGGCGAGGCCGCTGGCGGTGAGCAGCGCCAGCACCAGGCCGCCGATGCGCGCCGCCAGGTGCCACTTGTTCACGGGCTCGGTGGAGCGCCGCGCCACGAAGATCAGCCAGCCGGACCAGATGAGCAGCGCCGCCAGGAGATAGGCGGGATAGCCGATGAGGAAATAGAGGAAGTCGGCGAGCCAGGCCCCCGCGGGGCCGATGGCGTTCTGGACGTGGCCCCCGGCCTCTCCGCTATAGGAGAAGCCGGGGTCCTTGGCGTTGTAGGTGGACAGGGCCAGCAGCAGGACCAGGCCCGCCACCAGGAAGATCCACAGCGCGGCTTCCTTCAGGCCCTGGGCCAGGTGGATAGCCAGCGGTGACCGCTCGTTTTCCTTCCGCGTCGCTTGCGCCACCTATGACCCTGAGTGAGGCAGCCGTGATGGCTTGCTACTTTACTTTAGCAGCGCCGGATGCACCACTTTGCCGCCTTCCACGTTGATGCCCTTGCGCAGGGACTCGAGGTCGCGCCAGCCGCCCGCCGCCAGCTTGATGGCGTAGGGGGTGATGGCGGCCGAGAGGGCCTGGGACGAGGTGCGCGGCACCGCGCCCGGCATGTTGGTGACGGTGAAGTGGGTGACGCCTTCCCACACGTAGGTGGGGTTGTCCCAGGTGGTCGGCTTGGTGGTCTCCACGCAGCCGCCCTGGTCCACGGAGATGTCCGCCACCACGGAGCCTGGCTGCATGCTCTTCACCATGTCCGCGGTCACCACGTGGGGGGCCTTGGCGCCGGTGATCAGCACCGCGCCCACCACGATGTCGGCGTAGCGCACCGCCTCGGCGATGTCCGCGCTGTGCGGGTACAGGGCCGTGACGTTGGGGCCGAGGTCGCGCATGCGCTCCATGCGGTCGCGGGAGATGTCGAACACCGTCACCTGGGCGCCCATGCCGGCCGCCACGGTGGCCGAGGCACCGCCGGCGACGCCGGCGCCTACGATCACCACGCGGCCGCGCTTGGCGGCGGGCACGCCGCCGAGCAGGATGCCCTTGCCGCCCATGGGCTGGTGCAAGAGGTGCGTACCCACCTGGATAGAGAGGCGTCCGGCGATGTCGCTCATGGGGGCGAGCAGCGGCAGGCGGCCGTCCTCCTCCACCGTCTCGAAGGCCACGGCGGTGCAGCCGATCTTCTTCAGGCTCTCGGTGAGCTCGGGCAGGGCCGCGAGGTGCAGGTAGCAGAACAGCAGGTGGTCCTTGCGCAGCAGCTCCAGGTCCGCCTTGATGGGCTCCTTCACCTTCACGATCATCTCGGCCTTGCCGTAGACGTCGGCGGCGGTGGCCAGCACTTCCACGCCCACGGAGCGGAAGTTGTCGTCGCTGTAGCCGCTCTTGA
>DASYZF010000415.1:0-8594 GCA_035946515.1 Gammaproteobacteria bacterium
TCTCGGGCGGCGAGAAGGCGCTCACCGCGGTGGCGCTGGTGTTCTCCATCTTCGAGCTCAACCCGGCGCCGTTCTGCATGCTGGACGAGGTGGACGCTCCCCTGGACGAAGCCAACATCGACCGCTTCTGCGACAAGGTGCGCAGCATGTCTGACCGGGTGCAGTTCATCTTCATCAGCCACAACAAGAGCACCATGGAGATGTCGAATCAGCTCATGGGTGTCACCATGAACGAGCCCGGCGTGTCCCGCCTCGTGGCGGTGGACGTGGACGAGGCCGTGCGCATGGCGGCGATGTAGAGGACGCCCGATGGAGCTGCGCCTGATCCTTCTGCTCATCGGCGCGGTCATCATCGCCGCGGTATGGCTGTTCTCCAGGCCGCGCAAGCCGGCTGACGGCAAGCTGCCGCCGCGCGCGGCGCCGTCTTTCGACGAGGAGTTCCCGGAGGACGACCTGCCGTCCAAGACCGTGCCGGGAGCCTCGGCGAGGACCGCGCCGATCAAGCAGCAGGGGGCACAGCTGATCCTGGCCCTGCACGTGATGCCGCGGGCCGTGGAGCATTTCACCGGCACCGAGCTCAAGTCCGCCTTCGAGGCCTGCCTGTTGAAGTACGGCCGCTACAAGGTCTTCCACCGGCTCGAAGGGGCGTCCGACGATGCGTCGGTGTTCAGCGTCGCCAACGTGGTGGAACCCGGCTCCTTCGAGCTGAAGGACTTCACCGAACACTCGTTCCCCGGTCTCACGCTCTTCATGGTGCTGCCGGGCCCGCGTGCCGGCGTGGCGGCCTACGCCGACATGCTGGCCACCGCCCGTCGGCTCGCCCAACTCCTGGGCGGCGAGGTGCTGGACCAGGAACGCAGCACCCTGACCCGCCAGACCGCGCGCCACATCCGCGAGCGCATCATACAGTTCGAGCTGCAGCAGCGCGTCAAGCATCCTTCATGAGCCGCGAGGCGACATAGTAATATCCCCGCCATGAGCAGCCGTCGCGACGCCGAGAAACGCCTGCGCGAATTGCGCGCCGAACTCCAGCAGCACAACTATCGCTATTACGTGCTCGACGAGCCGTCCGTCCCGGACAGCGAGTACGACCGGCTGATGCGCGAGCTCAAGGCGCTCGAGACCGAACACCCTGACCTCGTCACCGCCGATTCCCCCAGCCAGCGTGTGGGTGGCGCCGCCGCATCCGAGTTCGGCGAGGTTCGCCATGCCGTCCCCATGCTCTCCCTGGACAATGCCTTCAGCGACGAAGACGTGCAGGACTTCGACCGGCGCGCCCGGGAGAAACTGGAAGCCGACGTCATCGAATATGTGGCCGAACCCAAGCTGGACGGTCTCGCCATCAGCCTGCGCTACGAGGACGGCGTGCTGGCGCGCGGTGCCACCCGCGGCGACGGTGCCACCGGCGAGGACGTCACCGCCAACGTGCGCACCGTGCGCGCCATCCCCCTGAAGCTCCTGGGTACCGGCTGGCCCAGGGTGCTGGAGGTGCGCGGCGAGGTCTACATGCCCAAGAAGGGCTTCGAGGCCCTGAACAAGACGCTCGCCGCCCGCGGCGAGAAGACCTACGTGAACCCGCGCAACACCGCCGCCGGCAGCCTGCGCCAGCTCGATCCGCGCATCACCGCCGAGCGGCCCCTGGAGTTCTACGCCTATGCTTGGGGCGAGGTGCAGCCCGACAAGCTGCCGCGCCGCCACAGCGAGGTGCTGGAGAAGTTCCGCAGCTGGGGGCTGCGGGTGAACCCGGAGATCAAGACGGTGAAGGGCGCCGAGGGCTGCCTGGCCTACTACCAGGCCATAGGCAAGAAGCGCGACGGCCTGCCTTACGAGATCGACGGCGTGGTCTACAAGGTGGACCGGCTCGATCACCGGGAGGAGCTCGGCTTCGTAGCCAAGGCGCCGCGCTGGGCGGTGGCCCACAAGTTCCCGGCCCAGGAGGAGATGACGGTGCTCAAGGCCGTGGACTTCCAGGTGGGCCGCACCGGAGCGCTCACGCCCACGGCCCGGCTCGAACCCGTGTTCGTGGGCGGGGTCACGGTGAGCAACGCTACCCTGCACAACATGGATGAGATCGAACGCAAGGACATCCGCATCGGCGACACCGTGGTCGTGCGCCGGGCCGGCGACGTGATCCCCGAAGTGGTGTCGGTGGTGATGGAGCGCCGGCCCAAGGGCGCCAGGCGGGTGGCCCTGCCCAAGACCTGTCCGGTCTGCGGTTCCGACGTGATGCGCCCGGAGGGCGAGGCGGTGGCCCGCTGCAGCGGCGGCCTCTACTGCGCGGCCCAGCGCAAGGAGCTCATCCGGCATTTCGCCTCGCGCCGCGCCCTCGACATCGAGGGCCTGGGCGACAAGCTCATCGAGCAGCTGGTGGACGAGGGGATCGTGAACACCCCGGCGGACATCTTCAAGCTCACGGCGAAACAGCTCGCGGACCTGGAGCGTATGGGCGAGAAGTCCGCCCAGAACCTCATGGACGCCATCGCCAAGGCCAAGCACACCACGCTGCCGCGCTTCCTGCACGCCCTCGGCGTCCCGGAGGTGGGGGAGAGCACCGCGCTCACCCTGGCCAAGCATTTCGGCGCCCTGGAGCCGCTCCTGGAGGCGGACGAGGAGACCCTGTTGGCGGTGCCGGACGTGGGCCCGGTGGTGGCGGCCGAGATCGCCGCTTTCTTCCACCAGAAGCACAACCGGGATGTCATAAAGGCCCTGCGCAAGGCGGGGGTGGATTGGCCCGCCATGCCGAAACGCGCCGCCGCGGCGGAACAGACCCTGGCGGGCAAGACCTTCGTGCTCACCGGCACCCTGTCATCCATGACCCGCGACGAGGCCAAGGAGCGCATCCAGGCCCTGGGCGGCAAAGTGTCGGGCAGCGTCTCCGCCAAGACCCATTATCTGGTGGTGGGCAGCGAGCCGGGCTCCAAGCTGCGTGAGGCGGAACGTCTCAAGGTCCCGGTGCTGGACGAAGACGGATTCCGGCGACTGATCGGTCCCTGAGGCGTTTGCTAGAATGAGCGCGGTTTGACATAGTGAGTCGCAGGATGACTGCGTACCGGATGTTACCCAAGAGCCTCTTCGCCGCGGCGCTCACGCCGCTGGCGCTCACGGCCTGCATGACCATCGTCACGCCCGACTACGGCGTGCGCGAGGGCCGCTTCGCTCCCTGTCCCGCGACCCAGGACTGCGTCTCCAGCCAGGAGCAGGATCCGAAGCTCTTCATCGCACCCCTGCACTACGCCTCGAACCGCAATACCGCCCATGACCAGCTGGTGGCGGCCATCAATGCCGCCGGTGCCGCGCGCATCGTCTCCAACCATCCGAGCTACATCCGGGTGGAGTATCCCGCGGCCGGCCTGGAGCAACGCAGTTCCACCCACTACTACCAGCCGGAGAGCGCGGTGGACGAGGTGGAGTTCTACCTGCCTTCGGACCGGCATGACGTCGAGCTGCGTTCCGTGGGCAAGCTCGGCTTGATGGAGAGCGGCGCCGCCCGCGAGCGGCTGGAGCGCATCCGCAGCGCCTTCGACGCCTTGCAGAAGGCGGCCGGCCCCTGATGCCCTGGCACGCACCGCAGCCATAAAAAAACGGCCGGTTCATCACCGGCCGTTTCCGTTTCGGCTTGCCTTGGCGCCGATCAGGGCTTGGTGGCGGGGGCCTTGGTGGCCGCGGCAGGAGCGGCGTTCTTGATCACCACCGTGGCGCCGGCGCGCAGCTGGTCCAGGTAGTCGCTCATGGCCTTGCGCTGCTGGCTCTCGGCGATCTTGTCGTGCATCTCCTCGAAGGTCGGGGCGGGGGCGTTGCGCACGTCCTCGAGCTGGATCACGTGCCAGCCGAACTGCGAGTGCACCGGCTGCTTGGTGTACTCGTTCTTCTTGAGGCCCGCGAGGGCGCTGCTGAACTCCGGCACCATGCTGGCGGGGGAGAACCAGTCGCCGAGGTCGCCGCCCTTGTCCTTGCTGCCCGGGTCGATGGAGTACTTGGCGGCGAGGCTGGCGAAGCTGGCTCCCTTGTTGAGCTGGGCGATGATGTCCTTGGCCTGGGCCTCGTCGTTCACCAGGATGTGGCGGGCCTTGTACTCGTGGGGGTCATAACCTTTCATCTGGTCCTGGTAGGCCGCCTGCAGCTGAGCCTCGCTGGGCTGGTGATCCTTCAGGTACTGCACCACGTCCGCCTGGGCGAGCTGGGTCTCGCGGCCGACGGCGATGTCGGCGGCGATGTCGGGCTTCTTGTCCATGCCGGCCTTTACGGCCGCCTGGGACAGGAGCTCCATGTTCACCAGGGTCTTGATGACGCTCTGGCGCTGCATGTCGTTGAGTTCCGGCTCCTGGCCGCCGGTCTGGCTGCGCACGTAGGCGCGCATCATGTCGCTGGTGATGGACTTGCCGTTCACCGTGGCGACCACGGTGGAGGAGTCACCCGAGCCGCCGTTGCAGGCGGCGAGGGCCGCGGCCAGCAGGCCGGTCAGGAGGAGTCGGGGGAGGATACGCATGGGCTTTCCTTGTGGGTGGCTAATCGGGGTCAATGCAGTTCGTCCGGGCTCTGGGCGCTGATGCTGAGGGCATGGATGTCCTGCTGCATCATCTCGCCGAGGGCGGCGTAGATCATCCGGTGGCGTTCCAGGCGGCCGTGGCCGGCGAAGGCCGGGGCCACGATGCGCACCGAGAAATGCCCGCGACCGTCGCGCGCGCCAGCGTGGCCCGCATGCGCGGCGCTGTCGTCCTGCACCTCGAGCTCCAGCGGCGCGAAGCGCTGCTCGAGGCGGGTGCGGATGAGCGTGGCGCGGTCTCGGGTCACGGCAGGGTCTTGCGGAAGGGCTTCACGCTGACGCGGGCGTACACGCCCGCGCCCACGTAGGGGTCGGCGTCGGCCCAGGCCTTGGCGTCGGCGAGGGAGGCGAACTCCGCCACGATCAGGCTGCCGGTGAAGCCGGCTGGGCCCGGATCCTGTGCGTCGATGGCCGGATGGGGGCCGGCCAGCAGCAGGCGGCCCTCGCTCTTGAGCTGCTCGAGGCGTGCCACGTGGGCGGGGCGCGCCGCGAGGCGCTTCTGCAGGGAATCCGGCACGTCTTCCGAGATGACGGCGTACCACATCAGGGTTTCTCCTCCGGCGGCATGTGCTTGGCTAGATAGAAGGCCTGGACCACGATGAACACCAGCATCAGGCCGGTGGCGCCGAAGATCTTGAAGCGCACCCAGGCCTCGGTGCTGAAGTTGTAGAGCACGTAGACGTTCACCGTGCCCAGCAGCAGGAAGAAGCCGGCCCACATGAGGTTGAGGCGGGTCCAGACCGGGTCGGGGAGGGCGATCTTCTCCTCCAGGGCGCGGCGGATGAAGTTCTTGCGGCCGATGAACTGGCTGCCCAGGAGCACCAGGCCCAGGAGCCATTCCACCACCGAGAACTTCCATTTGATGTACACGGGATCGTGCAGCAGCAGCGTCACGCCGCCCAGCACCAGCGCCAGCACCGCCACCACGAGCGGTATCGGTTCCAGGCGGCGCTTCTCGAACCAGGAGACCGCCAGCACCAGCAGGCTGCCCACCATGATGACGCCGGTGGCGACGTAGATGCCTTCCCAGTGGTAGCTCAGGAAGAAAGCGGCGAGCAGCAGGAATTCGAGCAAGGAGGACATGGTTTGACACGGGAGCGGCGGGACGCAGTTATCATAACTGATAGGGACAACCATGAGCCAATATTTCACTCTCCATCCCGTGAACCCGCCGCTGCGCCTGATCCGCCGCGCGGTCGAGATCCTGCGGGCGGGTGGCGTCATCGTGTACCCCACCGACTCCTGCTACGCCCTGGGGTGCCTGGTGGGCGACAAGGACGCCATGGAGCGCATCCGCCGCATCCGTGGGGCGGGCAAGGACCACAACTTCACCCTGGTGTGCCGCGACCTGTCCGAGATCGCGGTCTATGCCCGGGTGGACAACCCCACTTTCCGGCTGCTCAAGGCCTACACCCCGGGGCCCTACACCTTCATCCTGGCAGCCACCCGGGAGGTGCCGCGGCGCCTGCAGCACCCCAAGCGCAAGACCATCGGCATCCGGGTGCCGGTCCATGCCGTGCCCCATGCCCTGCTCACGGAGCTGGGCGAGCCGCTCATGAGTTCGACCTTGATGCTGCCCGGCGACGAGCTGCCGCTCACGGACCCGGAGGAGATGCGTGCGCGGCTGGAGCACCAGGTGGAACTCGTCATGGACGGCGGGCCCTGCGGCATCGAGCCGACGACGGTGGTGGACCTCTCCGGCGAGGCGCCGCGGGTCATCCGGGCGGGTCGGGGCGACCCCACGCCCTTCGACGGCTGAGCCGGGTCTGTATAATGCGCGGATGCCTGAATTCAGCCTCGTCCAGAAGATCATCCTGATAGCCCCGCCTGTGCTGTTCGCCATCGTCTTCCACGAGGTGGCGCACGGCTGGGTGGCGAACAAGCTGGGCGACCCCACGGCCCGCATGCTGGGGCGGCTGACGCTCAACCCCATCAAACATGTCGATCCCATCGGCACCATCCTGATCCCGGCGGCGCTGATCCTGCTGCATAGCCCCTTCCTGTTCGGCTGGGCCAAGCCCGTGCCCATCACTCCCCAGAACTTCGCCAAGCCCCGCACCGGCATGGCCTGGGTAGCGGCGGCCGGCCCCGCCTCCAACCTGCTCATGGCGCTCGTCTGGGTGGCCATCGCCTGGGTCGCGGCCGCGTTCTCGCCGCAGCTGCCCTGGATAACACCGTTCTATTACATGGGGCAGTTCGGGGTGGTGGCGAACGTGGTGCTGGGCGTGCTCAACCTGTTCCCGCTGCCGCCCCTGGACGGCAGCCGCGTGCTCACGGGCATCCTGCCACCCGAGGGCGCGCGCGTGATGTATCGCATCGAGCCCTACGGCCTGTTCATCGTGTTCGCCCTGATGGCGACCGGAATCCTCGGCATGCTGCTCTGGCCCATCATGAACGTGCTCATCAACCTGTTGCTGGCGCCCCTGCCGGCGCTGCCATAAGAGATCGACCTTGAACGCCGCCATCCCCGAGAACCATCGTGTCCTCTCCGGCATGCGCCCCACGGGCCGGCTGCACCTCGGCCATTACCACGGCGTGCTCAAGAACTGGCTGCGCCTGCAGCACGAGTACGAGTGCTTCTTCTTCGTGGCCGACTGGCACGCCCTCACCACCGGTTACGAGGACGTGCAGGGTATCGAGGACTCCATCAACGACATGCTGGTGGACTGGTTCGCCGTGGGCATCGATCCCGGCAAGTCAAACATCTTCATCCAGTCCCGCATCCCCGAGCATGCGGAGCTGCATCTGCTCCTGTCCATGATCACGCCGCTCGGCTGGCTGGAACGGGTGCCCACCTACAAGGACCAGCAGGAGAAGCTCTCGGACAAGGACCTGACCACCTACGGTTTCCTGGGCTATCCGGTGCTGCAGGCGGCGGACATCCTCATGTACAAGGCCGGCTGGGTGCCGGTGGGCGAGGACCAGGTGCCGCACGTGGAGCTCACGCGTGAGATCGCGCGACGCTTCAACCATGTCTTCGGCCGCGAGCCGGACTTCGAGGCCAAGGCCGAGGCCGCGGTGAAGAAGCTCGGCAAGAAGAACGGCAGGCTCTACGCGGAACTGCGCAAGCAGTACCAGGAGCAGGGCGACGCGGAAGCGCTCAACACCGCCCACGCCATGGTGGTGGGCAACCAGAACCTGACGCTCGGCGACCGCGACCGGCTGCTGGGCTATCTCGAGGGCGGCGGCCGGCAGATCCTCAGCGAGCCGCAGCCCATGCTCACGGAAGCGGCGCGCATGCCGGGCCTGGACGGGCAGAAGATGTCCAAGTCCTACGGCAACACCATCGGCCTGCGGGAAGATCCCAAGTCGGTGGAGGACAAGCTGCGCACCATGCCGACCGACCCCGCGCGGGTGCGGCGCAGCGATCCGGGCAACCCGGAGAAGTGCCCGGTGTGGGAGTTCCACAAGATCTATTCAGACCAGGCCACCCGCGACTGGGCCTGGAAGGGCTGCACCACTGCCGGCATCGGCTGCCTGGACTGCAAGAAGCCCGTGATCGACGCGGTGCTGAAGGAGCTCAAGCCCATCCGCGAGCGCGCCGCCGAGATCGAGGCCAACCCCGAGATCCTGCGCTCCGCCGTGGCCCAGGGCTGCGAGGCGGCACGCGCCGTGGCGCGGGATACCATGGACGAAGTCCGCCAGGCCGTGGGCCTGGCTCACCGGTGACCGCGATGCAGCCGACCCCAGACCAGCCCGAAGCGCCGAAGATCGAAGGCGGCTCCGCCCCCATGCAGGAGGAGATGCCTTTCGCCATCGTGCAGGGCGCGCCTTACACCACGCTGCCGCGGGACCTCTACATCCCGCCGGACGCGCTTGAGGTGTTCCTGGAGGCCTTCGAGGGTCCGCTCGACCTCCTGCTGTACCTCATCCGGCGCCAGAACCTGGACATCCTCGACATCCCCATCGCCGAGATCACCCGCCAGTACATGGAGTACATCGAGCTCATGAAGGAGATGCACCTGGAGCTCGCCGGCGAGTACCTGGTGATGGCCGCCATGCTGGCCGAGATCAAGTCGCGCATGCTGCTGCCGCGCCCGCCCATCGAGGA
>DASYZF010000416.1:0-3320 GCA_035946515.1 Gammaproteobacteria bacterium
GCCGGACGAGGCGCGTACTTTCGGCATGGAAGGCCTGTTCCGCCAGATCGGCATCTATTCCTCCGTGGGCCAGCTCTACGAGCCGGCGGACGCCGACCAGCTGATGTTCTACAAGGAGGACAAGTCGGGCCAGATCCTGGAAGAGGGCATCACCGAGGCGGGTTCCATGGCCTCCTGGATCGCTGCGGCCACTGCCTACAGCAACCATGGCGTGCCCATGGTGCCGTTCTACATCTACTACTCCATGTTCGGCTTCCAGCGCATCGGTGACCTGGCCTGGGCGGCGGGTGACATCCAGGCGCGGGGCTTCCTCATCGGCGGCACCGCCGGGCGCACCACCCTCGAGGGCGAGGGTCTGCAGCACGAGGATGGCCACAGCCACATCCTGTCCGCCACCATCCCGAACTGCGTGTCCTACGACCCCACCTACATGTATGAGGTGGCGGTGATCGTGCAGGATGGCCTGCGCCGCATGTTCAAGGAACAGGAGAACGTCTTCTACTACCTCACCTGCATGAACGAGAACTACGTGCAGCCCGCCATGCCCAAGGGCGCCGAGCAGGGCATCCTGAAGGGGCTCTATCTCCTCAAGCAGGGCGGCAAGCAGAAGCTCAGGGTCCAGCTCATGGGCTCCGGCACCATCCTCCGGGAAGTGGAGGCCGCGGCCGAGATGCTGGAGAAGGACTGGGGCGTCTCCGCGGACGTATGGAGCGCGACGAGCTTCACGGAGCTGCGTCGCGAGGGCCTCGATTGTGCCCGCTGGAACATGTTCCATGCCGGCGAGAAACCCCGCGTCCCCTACGTCACCGAGGCCCTCGCCAAGACCACGGGTCCCGTCGTGGTGGCCACCGATTACATGAAGCTCTTCGCCGACCAGATCCGCGAGTTCGTGCCGCGCCGCTACACGGTGCTCGGCACCGACGGCTTCGGACGCAGTGATACCCGCACGGGACTCCGTCACTTCTTCGAAGTGGACCGCCGCTACGTGACGGTGGCCGCACTCAAGTCCCTGGCGGACGAGGGCCAGCTGGACGCCAAGAAGGTGGTGGAGGCCATCAAGAAATACGGACTCAATTCCGACAAGCCCAACCCGGTCACGGTTTGAGGAGAAAGACCGTGGCAGAAAAAGAAGTCAAAGTCCCGGACATCGGCAACTTCAAGGGCGTGGAAGTCATCGAGGTGATGGTGAAGTCCGGCGACGTGGTCGCCAAGGAACAGGGGCTCATCACCCTCGAGACCGACAAGGCCGCCATGGACGTGCCTTCGCCCTACGCGGGTACTGTCAAGGCGCTCAAGGTCAACAAGGGCGACAAAGTCTCGGAAGGTTCGCTGGTGCTGGTGATGGACGCGCAGGAAGAGGCGGCCAAACCCGCCGCGACGCCACAGAAGGCGGCTGCTCCGGCGACTGCACCTGCTGCGCGGAGACCCGCAGCGCCCGCGCCCGTAGCGCAGGCCTCTGTGGCTCCGGCTTCCCTGCCGCCCATCAACGAAGCCGGTTTCGGCAAAGCCCACGCCGGTCCCTCGGTGCGCAAGTTTGCCCGCGAGCTGGGCGTCGATCTCTCCCGCGTCAAGGGTAGCGGTCGCAAGGAGCGCATCACTGAAGACGACGTGAAGGCCTTCGTGAAGGCCGTCATGCAGGGCGGTGGTGCCGGCGGTGGACTGCCCAAGGTGCCGGAGGTGGACTTCGCGCGCTTCGGCGCCGTGGAGATCAAACCGCTCTCCCGCATCAAGCGTATCTCCGGTCCACGCCTGCAGGCAGCCTGGGTCAACGTGCCCCACGTCACCCAGCACGATGAGGCGGACATCACCGGTCTCGAGCAACTGCGTCAGGAACTGAAGTCCGACGCCGAGAAGATCGGCGCCAAGCTCACGCCGCTCGCCTTCCTGGTGAAGGCCTGCGTCACGGCCCTCAAGGAATACCCGGACTTCAACTCCTCGCTCGACCCTTCGGGCCAGAACCAGGTGATGAAGAAGTATTTCCACATCGGTTTCGCGGCCGACACACCCAACGGCCTCGTGGTGCCGGTGATCAAGGACGCCGACAAGAAGAACGTGTTCGAGGTGGCGAAGGAGCTGGGTGAGCTCGCCGCCAAGGCCCGTGACAGCAAGCTGAAGGCGGACGAGATGCAGGGCGGCTGCTTCAGCATCTCGAGCCTGGGCGGCATCGGCGGCACGGCCTTCACGCCCATCGTGAACGCGCCGGAGGTGGCGATCCTGGGTGTGTCCCGTTCCGCCATGAAGCCGGTGTGGGACGGTAAGGCTTTCCAGCCGCGGCTGATGCTGCCGCTCTCGCTCTCCTACGACCACCGGGTCATCGACGGCGCCGCCGCGGCGCGGTTCACCACGTTCCTGAGCAAGATCCTGTCCGAAGCCCGGGGGCTGGTGCTCTGACACCGGCAGGAGCGAGGCGGCCATGCATCATTCCCGGCTCTGCGAGATCGTGATCGACTGCGACATCGAGGACCTGGATGTGGCCGCAGCGTTCTGGAGCGCGGCGCTGGGCCGGCCGGTGAACCTCAAGAAATCCGGCAACCCGGAGCTGTATCGCCTGCTGGAGGGCCGACCCGACGAGATCCGGGTGGAGGTCCAGAAGGTGGATCACGAGAGCCGGGCGCACCTGGACATCGAGACCGACGACATCGAAGCCGAAGTTAAGCGCCTGCAGAAACTCGGCGCGAAGCTGGACCGACGCCTGTCGCGCTGGGTGGTGATGCAGGCGCCCACCGGCCAGCGCTTCTGCGTGGTGAGCGCGCAATCCGTGGATTTCCCCCATAACGCCAACCGCTGGGATTGAACCCGGCTCCATCCGAACCCGAGAACCCCACCATGGCCAAGACCGTAGAAGTCAAAGTCCCGGACATCGGCAACTTCAAGGATGTCGATGTAATCGATGTGATGGTTAAGTCCGGCGACGTGGTGGCCAAGGAACAGGGGCTCATCACCCTCGAGACCGACAAGGCTGCCATGGACGTGCCTTCACCCTACGCGGGTAGGGTGAAGGAAGTGAGGCTCAAGAAGGGTGACAAGGCCTCGGAAGGCACGCTGGTGGCGATTCTGGAGGCAGACGACGCCGTCACGGCGCCGAAAGTCGCGGAGAAGAAACCCACCACCGCGCCTGCTCCTGCGGCGCAGCCTCCCAAAGCTGAAACACCTAGATCTTCGCCTGCCGCGGCGACCGTGCCCGAGTACCAGGGCAAGCACGACATCGAATGCCAGATGGCGGTCATCGGCTCCGGTCCCGGCGGTTACAGCGCGGCTTACCGCGCCTCCGATCTCGGCCTGCAGACGGTGATGGTGGAGCGCTACGCGGCCCTCGGCGG
>DASYZF010000417.1:0-9618 GCA_035946515.1 Gammaproteobacteria bacterium
GGGTGGCCTTGATGAAACGCCCGGTCAGCTCACCGACGCTCTCACCGTTCTCGATGGCGCGCTTGATGATCTTGTCGTCGATGTCGGTGACGTTGCGCACGTAAGTGAGCTTGTAGCCGCTCGCCCGCAGCCATCGGGCCACGGCGTCGAACACCACCAGCATGCGGGCATGGCCGATATGCATATGATCGTAGACCGTGAGGCCGCAGACGTACATGCGCACTTCCGGCGGCCGGATCGGCCGGAACACCTCTTTGCGACGGGTCAGGGAGTTATAGATCTCGAGCATGTGCTTCAAGTCTTCTTGGTTTCGTTCAGGGCCTGCTGCAAGCGTCTTGCCACTCTGCCCGGGGGCATGAGTCTCCACAGACGCTCCATCTCGGGGCCATCCAGCCGGCCGGTGAGAGCCGCCCGCAGGGGCTTGAAGAGGTCCTTCCCCGAAAGGCCCGCCGCCGCGCCCACCGCTTTGGAGAAAGGCTTGAACTCAGGCGCGCCTGCCTCGAGTGCGGCGAGGGCCGCTTCGAACAGCTTCGGCAGCGCTGCCTCCAAAGCCGCTCGCGCCTCGGCCGACACAGTCAAGGGCTCATCGTAAACGATGCGGGCCCAATCGGTCGCTTCTGACGGACGGCTCAGGTTGCCCCGCACCGCTTCCACGAACGCCTCCCGCTCTGCCGCGGGGACGAGGTCCGCGATCCCGGGACTTGCCGCCTCCATCCAGCCCCATAGCCGCTCCGGGCCCGCATGCCTGACGGCTTCTCCCTGCCAATGCTCCAGCTGCTGGTGATCGAAGTGGGCCGGAGAATGGCCCAGATGGCCGACATCGAAGCCCTTGGCCAGGGTGCCGAAACCCTCCAGGGCATTGCCGGCATAGGTATGGCCCAGACGCGCCAGGTAATTGAGCAGTCCCTCCGGGAGGATGCCTTCGGCACGCAAGTCCTTGAGACTGCCGCCGCCCTCACGCTTGGAGAGCGGCGCGCCGCCCTGGCCCACGATGAGGGAGAGATGGGCGTAGCGCGGGGCCGACAGCCCCAAGGACTGCAGCAGGAGCAGCTGGCGCGGGGTGTTGGCAAGGTGGTCCTCGCCACGCAGCACATGGCTCACACCCATGAGCGCGTCGTCCACGGCATTGCTGAAGAAGAAGGCCGGGCTGCCGTCGGCACGACGGATGATGAAATCCCCGATGTCCCGGTGGGCGAACGCCTGGCGACCACGCACCAGGTCCTCGAACACGGTCTCGCCTCCCTCGGGTACCCGGAAGCGCAGCGCGGGCTTCAGGCCCTTGGCGAGCCGCGCCTCGATCTCGCTGGTGCCGAGCTTGGCGCAGGTGCCGGCGTAGCGCGGCGGCTGGCCGGACGCGAGCTGGGTCTTGCGCGCGACTTCCAGTTCCTTGGCGGTGCAGAAGCAGGGATAGACGAGTCCTTTCCCCGCGAGCCTGTCCAGGTATTCGGAGTACAACTGGCCCCGCTCAGACTGGCGGTAGGGCCCCTTCGCACCACCGACGTCGGGCCCTTCCTGCCAGCTTAAGCCCAGCCAGGCCAGATCTTCCCGCAAGGCGTCTTCGAAAGACCGGTCGGAACGGGCGGCGTCCGTGTCCTCGATACGCAGGATGAAGCTACCGCCGTCCCTTGCGGCCAAGAGCGCACAGAACAACGCCGTGCGGGCGTTGCCCACGTGTACGTGACCGGTGGGGCTCGGGGCGAATCGGGTACGCGTGGTCATAGGCCCGGCATTTTATCAGGGGCCCGCCCCGAACTGCGGCCAGGTATTGGTTATGATGAGATATCGTCGGCCCCGGAGTGCCCCATGCGCGCCTCGCTCACCGCTCTCTTGACCCTGGTCCTGATCGCTGCCTGCAGCCAGGCACCGGTGCAGCCCGCTCCGGTGCAGACGGCGCCCACGACCACTTCGCCGCCGGCCGCGGCCACCACTCCTCCTCCAGCCCCGGCTGTCGTCCCGCCGTCGCAGGTGCAAGCGCCGGCGCCCGCCGCCCCTCAACCGGTGCATGAAGTGCCGGTGGACAAGGATCACCGCGAGGTATTGATCCACACCAATTTTGGCGACATCACCGTGCAGTTGGACGCCACCCAGGCGC
This sequence comes from Gammaproteobacteria bacterium, assembly GCA_035946515.1. Taxonomy (GTDB): domain Bacteria; phylum Pseudomonadota; class Gammaproteobacteria; order Natronospirales; family REEB76; genus DASUBN01. The sequence goes on from DASYZF010000417.1 coordinate 2,093, forward strand.
CGATCACGGTCAGGCATTTCCTGACTTACGTCAAAGAGCGCTACTTCAACGGCAGCGCTTTCTACCGAGTGATACCCGGCTTCGTGATCCAAGCCGGTGACTACACGGCCGGCCTCGACTATCGCACACCCCGGCACAAGCCCATACCCTTCGAGTCGAACGCTCTGACCAACCTGCGCGGCAGCATCGCCATGGCGCACGATCAGGATCCGAATAGCGCGAATGCCGCGTTCTTCATCGACCTGCAGGACAACATCCAACAGCTCGCTCCGGATGCCGGCAACCCCGGCTACGCGGTGTTCGGCCAGGTGGTGAGAGGCATGGACGTGGTGGACAAGATCGCCGCCGTGGAGACCCACACCGTGACGCTGCTGAACGCGGTGGCGCCTTACGACGACGTGCCTGTGAAGCCGGTCAAGATAATCAAGGTGACGCTGCTGCCCATGCCACACGCCGTGAAACCGTGACCGCCCTGTATGCTCGAGTACAGAATCGCCGATAAGGGATCGCCATGCGTGCATCGCTCGCCACTCTCCTGCCCCTGATTCTGCTCGCCGCCTGCAGCCAGGCACCGGTACAACCCGCCGCCGCGCCGGCCACGCCGCCCCTGCCGGCTCACCCGCTGGTGAAGATCGAGACCAACCTGGGGGACATGACCGTGCGCCTCGATACCGCCCGCGCCCCGCTCACGGTGACGGAGTTCCTCCAGCATGCCCAAGCCCATAAGTACGACAACACCAGTTTCTATCGCATCATGCCGGGCTTCGTGATCCAGGCGGGCGACTTCACTTCCGACTACAAGCCGTTACCGGAAGAGAAGCCGATCCCGAACGAATCGGGCAACGGCCTGAGCAATCTCCGGGGCACAATAGGCCTGGCCCGGGAGGCGGATCCCCACACGGGCAGCTATGTCTTCTATATAAACCTGGCGGATAACCGGAAGCTGGACCCGCGGCCCGACCGCTGGGGTTACGCGGTGTTCGGCCAGGTGGTGGAGGGCCTCGACGTGATGGACAAGATCGCCGCTGTCCCCACCCACGACCTGACGACCCAGAACCACGACGAATTCCCCAATGCGCCGGTGACCCCCGTCACCATCGAGAAGGTCGTGGTACTGCCGCCGGAGGCGCCCGGGGCACCGTGACCACGCTATTCATCTCCGACCTGCACCTGGACGGATCGCGGCCGGACATCACCGACCTGTTCCTGAAGTTCCTGCGGCAGGAGGCGCAGAGCGCCTCCTGCCTCTACATACTGGGAGATTTCTTCGAGGCCTGGATCGGGGACGACGACGATGACCCCCATCACGCCAAGGTGATGGCCGGCCTCAAGGAGCTCACGGCCACGGGCATCCCGGTGTCGCTCATGCATGGCAACCGGGACTTCCTCATGGGCGAAGGCTTCGCGGCCAGAACGGGGGTGAAGCTGCTGCCCGAACCCACGGTGCTGGACCTCTATGGCACCCCCACCCTGCTGCTGCACGGCGACACCCTCTGCACCGACGACAAGGAATACCAGATGGTCCGGCGCATGCTGCGGGACCCGGCCTGGCAGAAGGACTACCTGTCGAAATCACTCACGGAACGCCGCGCCATCGCCGCCCATGCCCGGGAGCAGAGCAAGCTCCACACGGCGGCCAAGGCCGAGTACATCATGGATGTGAACCAGAAGGCGGTGGAAGACGTGATGCAGAAGCACGGCGTGAACCGCCTCATCCACGGCCATACGCACCGCCCAGCAGTGCACCGTTTCAAGTCAGGCGGTAAGGACAAGGAACGAGTGGTGTTGGGGGACTGGTACACCCAGTCGAGCCGGCTGCGCTGGGACAGCGACGGCGGCCTGCTGGAAGACGCCCGGGTGAAGGACGGGGACGCGGACTGAACTAGGCCGGGATCCCACTGTGAAAACGGAAGAGCTTGTCTTCTGAATGGATCAATTCCGCCTCCACTGCCGCGATGGCCTCCACTCTCTCTTCCACGTCCCCCGCCCCGTATTTGCGCGCCATACCGAGATAGAGCTGGAAATGTCGGGCCTCGGCGGCCTGCAGCCCCCGGTAGAATTCCGCCAAATCCTCGTCGAGCACCGGCACCAAGGTCTCGAAGCGCTCGCAGGAACGGGCTTCGATGAAAGCCCCGATCACCAGCAGGTCCGTCATCCGCTCCGGTTCCTTCTTGCGCAGATGCCTGCGCAAGCCCTCCGCGTAGCGGGCCGGACCCAAAGGGCGATAGGGGATGCCGCGGCGGCGCATGAGGCGGTTGACCTGCTCGAAATGCCGCAGCTCTTCCCGGGCGAGCTTGGAGAACGCCTCCTGCATCTCCGGCAACCGCTCGCCGTAGCGGAACATGAGGTTGAAGGCCGTGGCCGCCGCCTTCTTCTCGCAGTTGGCGTGATCCGTGAGCAGCACTTCCTGTTGGGCGAGCGCCGCCTTCACCCAGGCCTTGGGTGTGGCACAAGCGAGCAAGTCTTTCACCTTGGCTTGAGCGGTCATGCCTTGTAACCGATGATGAGGTCCATGACGTTGGTGCCGGTGGGACCGGTGTAGACCAGGTCGCCGCCGGCTTCCAGGAACGCGCCGGCGTCGGCGCGACGCAGACAATCCGACGCATCGTAACCGCCTTCCTCGCCGCGGGCCAGGCTGCCACCGTCCACCAGGGCGCCAGCATCGTCGGTGACCCCGTCGTTGCCGTCGGTGCCCGCAGCCAGGAGCCAGACATCATCATGCCCGGAGAGGGCCCCCGCCGCCGCGAGAACCAAGTGCTGGTTGCGTCCACCCTGCCCCGGGTTCTCCGGCAGCTTCACCGTGGTCTCACCGCCCCAGACATGTACGCCGGATTCACCCTCCAGCAGGGTACGTGCCAGGGCGCGGCCACACTCCGCGGCGTCCATGGCCGGCAGCCGCGGGTAGAGATGTACCTTCAGCCCCATAGTCTCGGCGCCGGCGGCCACCGCATCCCGTGCCAGGGAGTTGGAAGCGACGATGTGCGCTTCCACCCGGGAGGCCGTGGGCATGGGCGCTTGGAACGGCAGCCCAGCGAAACGGGCCGGCAACTCCGGCAGCACCCTCGCAACAGGCGGCAACAAGAGACCGGAGCCGATGTCCGATGGCACGTCTCCCGGCACGTCCGAGATGAGCAGGAGCGTGGCGCGGCGCCCCTCGAGATGCCCGGCGAGCCGGCCGCCCTTGATGCGGGAGAGACCGGCCCGCACCCGGTTGATGGCGGAGATAGGTAGCCCGCTGCCCAGGAGCCAGGTGTTGAGCTGGCGCAGCGTCTCGAGGCTCACTCCTTCCACCGGCACTTCGACGATGCTGGAAGCGCCGCCAGACACCAGGAAAAGGAATTCCACCTCCGGCGGCGCTTCCTGCAGGAACCGCAGCAACACATCACCGGCTGCGAGACTCCGGGCATCCGGCAGTGGGTGGCCTGCTTCGAGGGCCGTGATGCGCCGGTCATCCAGGACCGGCCTGTCCAAGAAACCGTGGCGGGTCACCATGAGGCCAGTCCCCAGCTCCGGCGCCGCCGCGTCCAGGGCCCCGGCGGTCATGGCAGCCGCGGCCTTGCCCAGCGCCACCAGGTGATATCCCGGCTTGGGGGGACGGGCCTGGAGCCAGGCGCGGACCACGTTGCGGCCGTCCACGGCCGCAAGGCCCCGGCGGAAGAGATCCAGGAGCCGACTACGGGGATCAGAATGCACGTCGCGCATGGCTCCCGGCGGCGTGCCCGAGATCAGGAGACGTTGTACATCTCGATGACAGATTTGTCGCCCTTGTGCTTGCGCTGCTTCGCCTCGTCGGAGCGTTCCTGCTCCAGGGAAGCCAGGTAGTCGCGGGTCACGTCACCGGTGATGTACTCACCAGAGAACACCGAAGTGTCGAAGCGCTGGATGCGCGGGTTGCCGCGGCGCACCGCCTCGATGAGATCAGGCAGGTCCTGGAAGATGAGCTTGTCGGCGCCGATGAACTTGGCCACCTCGTCCGGGTCCTTGTCGTGGGCGATGAGTTCCTTGGCCGAAGGCATGTCGATACCGTAGACATTGGGGAACTTCACCGGCGGCGCGGCCGAGGCGAAATATACCTTGTTGGCGCCCACGTCGCGCGCCATATCGATGATCTTGCGCGAGGTGGTGCCGCGCACGATGGAGTCGTCCACCAGCAGCACGTTCTTGCCGTGGAACTCCAGGTCGATGGCGTTGAGCTTCTGGCGCACCGACTGGCTGCGCAGCTTCTGCCCCGGCATGATGAAGGTACGGCCGATGTACCGGTTCTTGATGAAGCCCTCCCGGTACTTCACCCCCAAGAGGTTCGCGAGCTGCAGGGCGCTGGTGCGGCTCGTGTCCGGGATCGGGATCACCACATCGATATCATGTTCGGCCCAGTCGCGCTGGATCTTCTCTGCCAGCTTCTCGCCCATGCGCATGCGCGCCTTGTGCACCGAGATGTCGTCCATGGTGGAATCGGGACGGGCGAAATACACGTACTCGAAGATGCACGGCGAATACAGCGGCCGGTCGGCGCACTGGTGGCTGTAGAGGTTGCCGTCCTTGTCGATGACGATGGCTTCGCCCGGCGCCACGTCACGCACCAGCTGGAAGCCGCACACGTCCAGAGCCACGCTCTCGGAAGCCAGCATGTATTCGGTGCCGGCGTCGGTCTCGCGCTTGCCGTAGACCAGGGGGCGGATGCCGTAAGGGTCGCGGAAGCCCACGATACCGTAGCCCGCCACCATGGCGGTGATGGCGTAGGCGCCGCGGCAGCGGCGATGCACGGCGCTGACGGCCTTGAAGATGGCGTGCTGGTCCGGCTCCACGCCGCCGACTCGCTGCAGCTCGTGGGCAAAGACGTTAAGCAGGATCTCGGAATCCGAGTCGGTGTTGAGATGGCGCAGGTCTTCCTTCAGCAGCAGGTCCTTGAGCGCGCGGGTGTTGGTCAGGTTGCCGTTGTGACCCAGGCCCACGCCGTAGGGCGAGTTGGTGTAGAAGGGCTGGGACTCGGAAGAATGAGGGTTGCCGGCCGTGGGGTAGCGCGTGTGGCCTATGCCCATGCTGCCCTTGAGCCGCAGCATGTGGCGCTCGTGGAACACGTCGCGCACCAGGCCGTTGCTCTTGCGCAGGTGCAGCCGGCCCTCGTCGCCGGTCATGATGCCTGCCGCGTCCTGGCCGCGATGCTGCAACACCAGCAAGGCGTCATACAGGAGCTGGTTCACATCACTCTTGCCGACGATTCCGACGATGCCGCACATCAGTAGCCACCTCAGGGACAGACGTTCAACCCGGATCCAGGTTCACGGCCGCGGGTTTCAGCGGCTTGAAATCCACCTTCACCGGCACCAGGCGCCGCGCCATGGCCACCAGCGGCCTGGCATAAGGAATGAGCTTCGACTCGCGCCACCAGGCGGGCTGGGGCACGAGCAGAGTGCTGCCGAGCAGGATGAGCACCGTGACCACCACCACGCCGCGGGCCGCTCCGAAGAGCGTCCCCAGGCTGCGATCGCTGGTATCGGAGCCGGAGCCTTCGACCAGCTTCTTGATCAGGAGGCCGGCCACGGTCCCCAGGATCAGCACCAGGACCAGGATCACCACGTAGCCGACGATCAGGCGGTCTTCGGGACTCTTGACGAATCCGAATGCGTCACCCACGGCCGGGGCGAAGCGCAGCGCCACCCAGAAACCCAACATCCAGATGAGCAGCGACACCACTTCCCGCAGGAAACCGCGCACCAGGCCCATCAAGGCCGAGATGAAGATGATGCAGAGGATGACGTAATCGGCCCAAGTCATGCGCGCCCCGCGCGGCGTGCCGCCAAAACCGTTCGGAAGACTATTTTACCAGAGCGGAGCGCCGCGCCCCGTCCGTCACCCCAACATGGGGTTCCGTGCCCTCAAATCAAGGCTTCTCAGGAGTTCGGCACCACTTCCGCCTTGCCGTGATAGGCCCGGTCCACAGCGACCACGGCCTTGTCGGCGGCAGCACGGTCGGCATAGGGGCCTACCCGCACGCGGTAGAAGGTCTGGCCGCTCTTGCTGAAGCGGCTGATGTAGGCGTGGAAACCCTGCTGGCTGAGGGCGCTCACCACCTTGCCGGCATTGGCCTCGCTGCCATAGCTGCCTGCCTGCACCACCCATTTGCCCTGGGGCGCGGGAGCCTGGGCCGCGGCGGAAGCGGGTTTGCGCGGGATGTCGTGCACCACCGGCTTCAGCACCGGCTGCTGGGGAGCGGCGGTGGCCGCGGCGGGTGCCAGGGCAGCACCGGCGGTTGTCGCCGGGCTCAAGGCCAGGGTGTACTGCTGCTGGGGAGCGGTGCTGTCGGAAGGCGGCAGGGTGACGGACTGACTCGCGCCGTTGTCAGGCGATGAGCCCTTGAGGAAAAAGGGGATGATGATGATGCCGAGGACCACCAGCACCACGGCGCCGATGAGGCGCTCCTTCATTCCGATCTCCATGCCGCTGCTCCCGGTCTGAGACGGCACAAGCGCGCCGCGCCGGCAGTATAGCGTCTTTCAGCGTCCCTTGAGGGCGCGGCGCATGCGCCGCGCGGGCCTATAGGGACGTAGGCCCTGGGGTTCCAGTCGTGCAGGAAGCATGACTGGAAGTGGGCAGGGCTAGAAATCCTTCAGAACAGAAGCCACCGTCTGGAATGAGCCGAAGATCACAACGCGGTCACCGGGACCGGCCTCACGGCGCGCCGCGCGGTAGGCCTCCGCCACCGAAGCATGCTCGAAGGTCCGGGCTTGGGGCACGGTCTTGTGCACCCGCTCCAGCAGCGCGGCGGCGCTCTGCCCCCGGGGCCCTTCGGTGGCGCCGAGGTGCCAGACGTCGAGATGCGCCGCGAGCGTCAGGGCCACCTCCTCCACTGCCTTGTCCTTGAACATGGCGAAGACACCGAGGGTACGGCCCTGGGCGGGCATGGCCTCGAGGTTCGCGGCCAGTACCCGCGCGGCATCCGGGTTGTGGGCCACGTCGAAGATGCACTCCACCTCGCCCGCCAGCCGCTGGAACCGCGCCGGGACCTTTGCCTGGACGAGTCCAGCGTGGATCGCGCTCTCTTCCAGGGGCAGCAGACCGTGCAAGGATCGGAGCGCCGCCAGCACCGTGGCAGCGTTGTCGTATTGGATGCGGCCCGGAAGCGAGGGTTGGGGAAGCCCATGCAGGGTCCCTTCCGGGCCATGCCAACTCCAACCCTCTCCTTCCAGTCGCCAGTCGAAATCCCGGCCCAGCACCCGCAAGTCCGCGCCGATGTCGGCCCCATGGAGCAGCAGCGAGGCCGGCGGTTCGCGATCGCCGCAGAGCGCCGGACGGCCCCCACGGTAGATACCTGCTTTCTCGAAGCCGATGCTCTCCCGGTCCGGACCCAGCCAGTCCTGATGATCCAGACCCACGGAAGCCACGAGAGCGGCATCGGGGTCCAGGGCGTTCACGGCATCGAGACGGCCTCCGAGACCCACCTCCAGCACCGCCACCTCCACCTTGCGCCGGGCGAAGATGTCGAGGGCCGCCAGGGTGCCGAACTCGAAATAGGTGAGGCTCATGTC
>DASYZF010000418.1:0-2779 GCA_035946515.1 Gammaproteobacteria bacterium
GCCGCCCAAGGCCGGCAAGACCATGATGCTGCAGAACATCGCCCAGTCCATCGCCGCCAACTATCCCGACGTCTACCTCATCGTGCTGCTCATCGACGAGCGGCCCGAGGAAGTGACCGAGATGCAGCGCTCCGTGAAGGGCGAGGTCGTGTCCTCCACCTTCGACGAGCCCGCCACCCGCCACGTGCAGGTGGCCGAGATGGTCATCGAGAAGGCCAAGCGCCTGGTCGAGCACAAGCGCGACGTGGTGATCCTGCTGGACTCCATCACGCGCCTGGGCCGTGCCTACAACACCGTGGTGCCGGCCTCCGGCAAGGTGCTCACCGGCGGCGTGGACGCCAACGCCCTGCAGCGCCCCAAGCGCTTCTTCGGCGCCGCGCGCAACATCGAGGAGGGCGGTTCGCTCACCATCCTCGCCACCGCGCTGGTCGAGACCGGTTCGCGCATGGACGACGTGATCTACGAGGAGTTCAAGGGCACCGGCAACTCCGAGATCCACCTCGACCGCCGCATCGCCGAGCGCCGCGTGTTCCCGGCCATCAACATCAACAAGTCCGGCACGCGCCGCGAGGAGCTCCTGGTGCCGCAGGACGAGCTGCAGAAGATGTGGATCCTGCGCAAGCTCCTGCATCCCATGGACGAGCTGGCCGCCAGCGAGTTCATCCTGGACAAGCTGAAGGACACCAAGACGAACGGCGAGTTCTTCGACTCCATGAAGCGTTAAAGCCTCATTTCGATTGCCGAATGAGGTCTTTTGGATCGCGAATGGAAGCCCGCCCCTGGCGGGCTTTCTTTTGGGATTGAACTTTGGGGCCGGGCCGCCGGTCAGAACCTTCAAGACCTGAAGCCTGGAGGCCGCCATGGCCCGGAACCGACGTATCCGACACATCGTCCTGTCGCTGGCCCTGGGCCTCTTGCCCCTGGCGGCGGGAGCGATGCCGTCCTCCTGCGCGGACCCGGCCTACAAGCAGTTCGACTTCTGGCTGGGCGACTGGAACGTCACCACCCCCGACGGCAAGCTCGTGGGCCGCGACCACGTGGAGAAGCTCTACGGCGGCTGCGTGCTGAAGGAGAACTGGACCGGCCTGCAGGGGGGCAGCGGTGCGAGCTTCAACATCTACGACGCACCGCGCAAGCTCTGGCACCAGAGCTGGGTGGACTCCATGGGCACGCTGCTGGTGCTGGAGGGCGGCCTCAAGGACGGGCGCATGGTGCTCTCCGGCGACCAGGTGCAGAAGGACGGCAGCCACCTTCTGAACCGCATCACCTGGACACCCCAGGACGGCACGGTGCGCCAGACCTGGGTCGTCTCCAAGGACGGCGGCAAGACCTGGAAAATCGTGTTCGACGGTATATATAAAAAGGCCAACTGAACCCCGGCTATCTGTCACAGACAAGACCCCCGATCCGTCCTAGGCTTAAGGACCCGTGAATCCGAGGGCCGCCCATGCCCAACCCCGTCGAAGGTTTCCTCGCCCATAGGCCGCGCCTCTTCGGCCTCGCCTACCGCATGCTCGGCTCCCGGGCCGATGCGGAGGACGTGCTGCAGGACGCTTACCTGCGCTGGCAGACCGGGCGCCGCGACGAGCTCGAGAGCCCCGAGGCCTGGCTCGTCACCGTGGTCACGCGCCTCAGCATCGACCGGCTGCGCAGCGCCAAGGTGGAGCGGGAGGCCTACACCGGCCCCTGGCTCCCCGAACCGCTGGTGGCCCCGGACCCGGAGGTACCCGAGCGCAGCCTCGAGCTCGCCGACGACATCTCCCAGGCCTTCCTCGTCATGCTGGAGCGCCTCGCGCCCGAGGAGCGGGCGGTGTTCCTGCTGCGGGAGGTGTTCGACGCGGATTACCCCGAGGTGGCCCAGATGCTCGGCAAGAGCGAGAGCGCCTGCCGGCAGATGCTGCACCGGGCCAAGGAGCGGGTGCGCCAGCAGCGGCCCCGCTTCCAGGTGAACCCCGAGGCCCACAAGCGGCTGCTGGCCCGTTTCGCCGTCGCCGCCGCGAGCGGCGACCAGGAGGCCTTGCGCCGGCTCTTCGCCGAGGACGTGAGCTTCACCGCCGACGGCGGCGGCAAGGTCAAGAGCACCACCAAACCCATCCAGGGCGCCGAGCGGGTCATGCGGCTCTTCTGGGCCATCAACCGGCGCGTGGGCGGGCACCTGAGCTACCGCGAGGCCACGATCAACGGCCAGCCGGGGCTCTTGCGCTTCTACGACGGTGCGCTGGACGCCACCATGAGCTTCGTCACCGACGGCGAGCGCATCCTCGACGTGTACCTGGTGCGCAACCCGGACAAACTGCAGCACATCCACGTCGCCTGAAGCTGTCACAAGGCGCCGCGGTCGCGCGTCTTAAGGGGTGAGGGCCGCTTCATCGGCCCATAAGGAGCACCCCATGTCCCGTCTCAGCGCCCATTATTCGACCCTGCTTCCGGAAGTCTTCAACAAGCAGCTGGAGTTCAGCCATGCGCTGCACAAGTCCTCCCTGGACGCGGACCTCCGCGAGCTCGTGAACCTGCGCATCTCCCAGATCAACGGCTGCGCCTACTGCCTCGACATGCACGCCCGCGCCCTGCTGGAAGCGGGCGAGGACCTGCAGCGCCTGCTGATGGTGCCTGCCTGGCGCGAGTCCAGCTTCTTCACCCCGCGGGAGCGCGCCGCCCTGGACTGGGCCGAGCGCGTCAATGCCCGGGACGAGGAGGCCATGGACGCGTCCTTCGCCGAGCTCAAGCAGCACTTCGAGGAGAAGGAGATCGCCGCGCTCACCTACAGCGTGGCTGTGAT
>DASYZF010000419.1:0-1527 GCA_035946515.1 Gammaproteobacteria bacterium
GCGCAGCGCCTGGGACATGAGGCGCGCCTGCAGGCCCATGTGCTGGTCGCCCATCTCGCCCTCGATCTCGGCCTTGGGCGTGAGCGCCGCCACCGAGTCCACCACCACCACGTCCACCGCGGCGGAGCGCACCAGCATGTCGGCGATCTCGAGCGCCTGCTCGCCGGTGTCCGGCTGGGAGATGAGCAGGTCCTCCACCTTCACGCCGAGCTTGCCGGCGTAGACGGGGTCGAGCGCGTGCTCGGCGTCGATGAAGGCGGCGGTGCCGCCCTTGCGCTGGATCTCCGCGATCACCTGCAGGGTGAGCGTGGTCTTGCCGGAAGACTCCGGCCCGTAGATCTCCACCACGCGGCCGCGCGGCAGGCCGCCGACGCCGAGCGCGAGGTCGAGGGTGAGGGAGCCCGTGGAGACCACTTCGAATTCGCGGGTGGCGGCGTGATCACCCAGGCGCATCACGGAACCCTTGCCGAACTGCTTCTCGATCTGGCCGAGCGCGGCGGCCAGGGCTTTCTTGCGGTTGTCGTCCATCGGAACCACCTTCAGGATCGCGTTCATGGTCATTATCCTTCTGTTGCCATTATTTCACAGTAGCCAGGCGGAGGATGCTCCGCTTTGGATTCGGGCTTTCGTGGTGCATGGATGCACCACCCGCGAATCAAGCATGTAAGTGCTTGATTCGGCGGGTTTGCGGCATTGCCGCAAACGCCACTGCATGGATGCAGGGGCTGGGCTTCCCGTGAAGCAGGATGCGTCACGGGAAGCGAGTCCGGGCGTGTACCGGACTCGCCGAGTCCGCGAAAGCCTAGGATGGGCTTTCGCGGAAACCGTCAAAGCAGCTGTCCTTGCCGGCCGAGCGCACAGCGCGCGAGCGGCGTGTAACGCACGCCGGCGGCCAAGGTCTCGGAACGCACCAATACGAACTCGCGCACTTCCCAGGGGATGCGCACCGCCGCGGGCAATGGGCCGGAGTGGCGCACCCAGCGCGCCAGGGTCACGTGCGGCACGAACTTGTCGGCCTTCGGCGGCAGGCGCGCGGCCTGGAGCCGGCGGCGCAGCTGCATGGCGAGCTCGCGCAGGGTCTCGGGTGTCTGCCGGCAGCCGTACCAGAGCACCTGCGAGCCCGGCCAGTAGCCGATCTCGTCCAGGTCGAAGCTGAAGGGCGCGGCCGCCACCTCCGCCGCCGTGTCCGTGGCGAGCGCGGCGACGCGCGCTTCCAGGTCCGCGGCCACATTGCCGAGGAAGGCGAGGGTGATATGCAGGTTCTCGCGGGAGGTGGGACGCCCGCCGCTGGCCTGGACGGCGTTGCGGGTGGCCTTATAGATGGAGTCGCCGACACCCTGTTCCGGGCAGAGGGCGAAGAAGAGGCGTGCGCCGGCCGGCTGGGTACCCGGGGTAGTCACTGGGGTGCTTAGGGGAGATCGCTGCGGCATCTCTTAAGGCCCGTCCCCGGCAGCGGTACAGGGCTGTACCCAGGATTTTGCCGGTGTCTGTATTTATATACAGTACTGGATAAAAAGTCAAGGCCTG
>DASYZF010000420.1:0-1979 GCA_035946515.1 Gammaproteobacteria bacterium
TGAATCCATTCCGTCATACCCGCGAAAGCGGGTATCCAGTTCCAGATTGGCCCTCCCCGACGTCATGACAGGATGTGGAGAGCCGCAGTTGGCCGCCACGGCCAACCAGCAGGTCTTAGATGAATCCATTCCGTCATACCCGCGAAAGCGGGTATCCAGTTCCAGATTGGCCCTCCCCGACGTCATGCCGGCGTAGGCCGGCATCCAGTTCGAGATCAGGCCTGCCACGTCATGCCAGCGAAAGCCGGGGCCCGCCGCATGCGGCGTGCGGGTGGACAGGGGCTCGAAGCGTAGCTTCGAGCGGGCTTACATGGATGTAAGCCCTGGGCCGTAGGCGAAGCAGGATGCGTAGCGCGGGCTGGCCTGGTCGGCATACCAGGGACGGGCCGGTGAATGGGTTCTTTGCTGCCGCTCGAGTGCATTTCACGCTGCCTCTCTTCCCGCCCCATCCCGATAGAGCCGATACCCCTGTTCGCACAAGCGCCTGAAGCGCTGCACCCCCGCTGGCGAACCGTCGCCCAGCAGGCACTCCGCGTATTCCCGCTCCACGCCGCGCGTGGGAGCGACAGCCTTCCGTTCCAGCACGATGCCCCGGTGCCGGGCCAGCAAGGCCGCGTGGATGGGCGGGCAGGCGCCCCGCAACCACTCCATGAAGGTATCCACTCCTTCCGCATCCGAGTGGTCCGGCGGCAACACTTCAACCGCTGCCCGCATCGTCCCGAGCCGCTCGCCGTATTGCATCAGCTTCGCGAGCCAGGTCACCCGCGGCAACCCCAGGGACTCCTGCCATTGCCGCTCGCACCAGAGCGCCCAGCGGTCGAAAGCCAGCCTTTCCCGGGCATGGCGCGTGCGATAGGGCCTCATTCCTCGCCCTCCAGCATGTGCACCACGTCCTCGGCGGTGCTGCCCCGGTCCAGGGTGCCGAGATATTGCCCGTGGTCCTCCGGGCAGTGGATCCAGTGGTTGATGAGCCCCGGCCACACCACCTGGTACTTGCCCTCGGGCGTCTTGCCGAGGCCGCAGGTGTGGTTGGCCCGCAGGATGTCCTGGGCCCAGTGATGGATCTTCACCGCCAGCTGCTTCTTCCCCACCACTTCCACGAATCCGCTCATAAGCCCCTCCGCTCCTTGCCGTTGTCCTGCGCCGCTGTCCGGGCGCCTGCCGCGGGCCGGAACCGCTCCGGCTTCAGCTCGTAGCGGATGCGCAGGTCGTGTCTATCGGGTATCGGCCCGTCCGGCCACTGGGAGACCGCCGCTTTCGAGATGCCGAGGGCGGTGGCCAGCTCCTTGGCCGAAGAGAACAGGGCGATGGCCTCTTGCTTGCTGAGACGCCGGGACATGCCGCGAAGTAAAGCATACTGAACGAGGCTTGTCAAGCAAGCTGGTCATGTGGTAAAGTAACCTTAACTTATGAAGACCCCCGGCGACCGCATCCGGCACATCCGCGAGGAGCTCGAGCTCTCCCAGGAAGCGTTCGGCCGCCACATGAGCGTGTCCAAGGCCGCCGTCTCCCAATGGGAGAACGGCGACACCAAGAACCTGCGCCCCGCCAACCTCTTCGCCATCCAGAACTTCAGCGGCTACTCCGCCGAGTGGATCGCCACCGGCGCCGGCGCCCCGCGCCTCAAGGGCAAGAAAGCCTCGGCGGGCGCCAAGCTGGAGCTGCCGGTCGCCTCCGTGCCCCTCGTCTCCTGGGTACGGGCCGGTCAATGGAATGAAGTGGTGGATGTCTATCCACCCGGCGAAGGCGAGAAGCCCGTGTACACCACCCGTAAGGTCGGTCCCCGTGCCTACGCCCTGCGCGTCGTGGGCGACAGCATGGAGAACCCCAACGGCCGCCCCACCTACCCCCAAGGCTCCATCATCATCGTGGACCCGGACCGGGAGCCGCACCACGGCAACGCCGTCATCGTGCGCCTCGAAGATTCCAAGGAAGCCACCTTCAAGCAGCTCATCATCGAAGGCGGCGTGCAATACCTG
>DASYZF010000421.1:0-2816 GCA_035946515.1 Gammaproteobacteria bacterium
CCGAGCTGCCAGCGGCTCCCGAACAGCGCCGGGTCCACGTAGGTGAGATGGTTGCTGGTGCGCTGGGTATCGGTATCGTGGCCCACCGCGAGGGTCTTGCCGGTGCCGAGGAAGTCCACGTCCTCGAACGAGGCGTTGAAGGTGCTCTGCCCCCCCACGTGGGCGAAGCTCAGGTTGAACTTCAGGGTCCAGGCGTCCCCGACGTGGGCCTCCACGTCCACCACGCCGTCGCGGCAGGCGACGGGCGTGATCATGGCGTAGCGCAGGAAGGAGAGCGCCCGCAGCCGGCGCTCGCTCTCGTACACCACGCGCGCGTCCACGGCCTGGTCCGGCGCGATGAGCAGCTCGTCGCGGATCACCCCGGGCAGGGTGCTGATGTGCAGGACGTCGGCGGTGCGCGCGTACCAGGTGTCCTCGACCGGGTCGTTCAGGTCGAAGACGTTGTCCACCACGATCTTGATCTTGCCGATGCGGTAACCCTGGGCCGCGATCGCTTGCCAGGCGTGCTCACCCTCCCATCGCTCGGGTTGGCCGGTTGCGCCCACGGGGCAGGCATCGGGCGCCTCTGCAGCCCGTGCCACGGGCATGAAGCCGGCGGACGCCGCCAAGGCCAGCAGACACAAGAACCCCTTCGCCCGCGTCTTCATGCTCGGCATCGGCGCGGCGCTTCCATCTCCGTCACGCGACTTCCTTGATATTGGTGCCGCACTCATGGGGGTGCGCACCTTTGGTGGCGGCTAGCATACCGGAGTGCCGCCGGGATTCGGCAGCGGCACGGCCAAAGGCCGGCGGCGCATGCTTTCTAACAGGACGGCAAGGAACTGTTTGCCATAAACCCATGAGGCTGCTCAGCGGCGTCCAGCAAGCTGACCAGCTCCGCGAGGGTGGCGCCGCAGGGTGCCGTCACCTTGAGCTCCAGGAGCGGGTCGGCGCGGGTCGCGCCGAGGTTCAAGGCAGCCACGGGCCGGCCCCGCTCCGCCACGGCCCGCGCCAGACGGAAACCGGACCAGACCATGAGCGAAGAGCCCACCACCAGCAGCGCGTCCGCCGCCTCCGCTTCCTCGAGCGCAGCGCGGCTGCGCTCCGCCGGGATCGCGTCGCCGAAGAACACCACATCGGGCTTCAGGATGGCGCCGCAGGTCGTGCAGGCGGGCACTTCGAAACCGGAGAAATCCATGGCCTCCAGATCCGCGTCGCCGTCCGGCGCGTACCCGGCGCTCAAGCTGCTCCACCCGGGGTTACGGGCTTCCAATTCCGGTTGCAACGCGGCGCGCGGCCGCCGTGCGCCGCAGCCCAGGCAGAGCACCTCGTCCAGGCGGCCATGCAGGTCCGTGACCCGGCGGCTGCCCGCCTGCTGGTGCAGCCCGTCCACGTTCTGGGTGATGAGGTGGGCGATGCCGCCGGCAGCCTCGAGCCGGGCCAGGGCATGGTGCGCGGCGTTGGGCCGCGCCCGGGAGAAATGCCTCCAGCCCAGCAGGCTGCGCGCCCAGTAACGCTTGCGCACCGTCTCGCTCATGAGGAAGTCGCGCATCTGCACCGGAGGGCGTCGCTTCCAGGCGCCGCTCGCGTCGCGGTAATCGGGGATGCCGGACTCGGTGCTGCAGCCGGCGCCGGTGATCACCAGCAGGCGCCGCCGGCCGCGGCACCAGCCGGCGAGCCGTTCCGCCCCGCCTTGCGCCGCCAGCCGCTCCGCCGTCGCGCCCATGGTCTTTTAGAAGAGCGAGAGGATCAGGCCCGTGACGCAGAAGCTCACGAGGTAGTAGCCGGCATTGATGAGGAAGAGCTTCGGGCTCTTGCGCTCGAACAGGGTGTCCATGGCCACCACCGCGGCAGCCAGCAGCCCGCCCATGAGACCCACGGTGAAGCCGCGGGCGAGGGCAGGACCCGGAGCCCAGTGGCCGAGCACGTAGTCCAGCACCGTGGCGGCGACCACCAGCAGCAGCAGCAGGATCACGAAGAACCGGGCCTGCGCCTTGGGGTCGGGGTTGTGCTCGTCCGGGGTGCCCGATTCCCTGGCCCAGGCCTTGGCGAAGAGCATGGGGGAATACCACATGCCGCCGAACACGAAACACACGACGGCGGCGATGACGATGCCGAAGAAGTGGAAAGACATCGGGGGCTCCTGTTTGGGGGAAGGTCGGTGACGGGACGGGACACCATTATATGGTGCGGGGCCAAGGGAACCCGTGCTTCACCGCCCGGTCTTATGTCGGGTATGCGCGGGCTCCGGGAGGTGCGGGATGGATGCCGTCAAGGACAGGTTGCAGCGGGTCTTCTTGGGTCCCGGCGGCGTGCGCGCCGGTTGGCGCTTCATGGTCTTCGCGGTGCTGTGGCTAGCCTCGGGCTACATCCTCTTCCCGCTGGTGAGCCTGGTTCACCGCTTCTCCGACACCGGCTTCACCCCTGCCGACATCCTGGCCTACAAGCTCGCCGACAGCGTCTTCATCCTGATCGTGAGCCTCCTGCTGGTCCGCCTCGAGAGGCGCCGTGCTTCCTGGTTCGGCTTCAGCTTCGAACCGGACAGTCTCAGGCTCTTCGGCATCGGCTGCCTGTGGGGCTTCGCCATGGTGACGCTGCTCCTGCTCGCCTCGGCCCTCGGGGGCCGGGTGAGCGTCGCGGGGCTCGCGGAACACGGCGGGGAGTTCTGGAAGTACCTGGGGCTGTGGTTCGCCGGCATGCTGCTGGTGGGAATCGACGAGGAGCTGCAGCTGCGCGGTTATCCGCTCGCGGCGCTCACCCGCGGCATCGGCTTCTGGCCCGCCGCGGTGATCCTCTCCATCCTGTTCGGCGCCGACCACCTCTCCAAGCCCATGGAG
>DASYZF010000422.1:0-4230 GCA_035946515.1 Gammaproteobacteria bacterium
ATCCCCTTCGTGCAGGCCATGGGGCCCCTCGTTGCCGCCGTATTCGGCGTACAACACGGCCACCGGGCTTTCTTTGTTGAATATGAACATGCGGCCGTCCGGAGGGGTTTGCCTGCCTAATCAGCTAGATAAGGAGGCAACATATCCTCCACTGGAGGATAGCAACGTAAAACCAAAAAATTGTAACAGCGATGCCATGGGTGTGCATCAAAATGGCAAATGTCAGCAAGACGAGGTTTTCTTGTCCAGCGGGGTTGGCGAGCCACGATAAGTCGATAATTCGATTGGTCAAAATGCCGTGTTAACCTAATCCCTGCGTGCTAGACTCCCGAAGGACTAGGCATCCAAATCTCGCTCTTGCGCCATGAGCCTTAGCTCCCGGCATATATGAAGAGCCTGGGGTGAAGATTGCCGAGGTGTTAGGCGGCGGAGCCCTGAGAAGCAGGATCCGCGAGGGGGAGGTTGAGAGTTTCCGGCATTTCGTCTTCAAACGAACCGGTTGCAACCCGAAGACGCACCAGCGCCGCGATCCGGCGCCATGAGGGCTGAGCCCGAGTCTTCGCAAATTTAGGGAATGCTCGTGGCTGAAGCTTCGGTCAATCAGCAGCTTGCCGAGTTGGGGTCCCGCCCCATCAGCCCGGAGCAACCCTGCGGGCAGTCCGCCCGTTACGAACCCGAATTCGAACAGCTCGAAGCCGAGCTCGCCAAGCAGGAGTCCCTGACGCCGAGCGCGGTGGACTGGGGCAAGGTGGTGGAGCTCGCTACCGTCATCCTGCAGACCAAATCCAAGGACCTGTTGGTGGCTGCCTACCTCTGCCGCGGCCTGATGGAGACCCAACGCTACGCTGGGCTCGCCGCGGGCCTGCAGGTGCTGCGCGACCTCACCCAGAAGCATTGGGATGGCTTGTTCCCGGAACTGAAGCGCATGCGCGCCCGGGGCACCGCCATATCCTGGTTGGCCGAGAAGACCGGCAAGCAGGTGCGCGACACGCGCCCCAAGTCCGGCGAGAAAGACGCGGTGAACCAGGCCGCTGCCTTCCTGAAGGAACTGGATTCCCAGCTCGTGGAGAAGATGGGGCAGGACGCGCCCGGGCTCACGGACTTGAGCCGTCCTCTCAAGGACCATCAGCAGGCCCTGGAAGCCCCGCCCGCGGCGGCCAAACCGGCCGCCGGCACCGCGCCCCGGCCTGCCGCCGCGGCCCCCGCCGAGATCGCTGAAGTCCTGAACGACGCCGATGCCAAGAAGGTGCTGCGGCAGATGCAGGACCTGGCGCGCAAGGTCAGCAAGTACTGGCTCAGCAAGGACGTGGCCGACCCCCGTGCTTACCGTCTCAACCGCACCGCCGGCTGGCTGACGGTGGAATCCGCTCCCGCCCAGACCGACGGCCAGACCCAGATACCGGGGCCCGCGCCGGAGCGCATCAAGCAGTTCGAGACCCAGCGCCAGGCGGGGCAGCTCGAGGCCTTGCTGCCGGAGCTCGAGTCCACCCTCACCAAGGCCCCTTACTGGCTGGACGGCCAGAAGCTGGCCGCCGACGTCCTCGAGGCGCTCGGCGAGCGCGGCGCGGCCGCGCGCAAGACGGTGCTGCGCGAGCTCGCGAACTTCCTCAATACCGTGCCGGGCCTGCCGGAACTGAAGTTCCTGGGCGGCAAGCCCTTCGCCGAGGATACGACCCGCGACTGGATCGGGGAGCACGCCTCGGGTGAGGCCCCGCCCACCCGCGGCAAGCGTGCCAAGAGCGAGGCCGCGCCCTGGGACGAGGCTTTCAACAACGCCCGCGCCACGGCCACCGCCGGCAACCTGGACGGCGCTGTGAAGCAGCTCACCGACGGTTTCAACGCCACCGCCAGCGCCCACGACCAGTTCATGTGGCGCCTGGCCCTGGCCCAGCTCCTGGTGCAGAGCGGCCACGCCAACGTGGCCGCGCCGCTGCTCGAGGCGCTGATCGCGCGCATCGACGAGTTCCGCCTGCGTGAGTGGGAGCCGGAGCTCGCCGTGCGCGTCTACAAGCTCCTGCTCACCGCCTACGACAAGTCCACCGGCAAGGTGAAGAGCGCACCGGAGGCGGCGGCCCGCGCCGCCCACGCGTTCTCCGCCCTGAGCAGCCTGGATCCCGCGATTGCCCTGAACGTGAAGCTATAGACGGAGGAAACCATCATGGCCGACAAAGACAAAGGTTCAGTCGCTCCCAAGGAGCGCGTCAACATCGTTTACCAGTCCGAGACCGGCGACAACGCCGAGGACGTCGAACTGCCATTGAAGATGCTCGTGCTGGGCGACTTCACCGGCAAGCAGAGCGACAAGGCGGTCGAAGAGCGTGCGCCGATCAACATCAACAAGGACAACTTCGACGCCGTGGTGAAGGGCCATAACCTGAGCCTCAACATGACCGTCAAGAACACGCTCGACCCGAAGCAGGGCGGCGACATGGATGTGAACCTGAAGATCAACAGCTTCAAGGACTTCTCGCCCGACCGCGTGGCCGAGCAGGTGCCTGAGCTGAAGCAGCTGCTCGAGCTGCGCAAGAACCTGATGGCGCTCAAGGGCCCGCTCGGCAACGTGCCGGCCTTCCGCCGCGCCATCCAGGACCTCTTGAAGGACGACGCCACCCGCGCCGCGGTCATGAAGGAACTGGGCATCGACGACAAGGGCGGCAAGAAATAACCCCGCGCCGTCGCGCCACACGAACCACACAGTTTCAGAGAGGCGACCACCATGAGCGAAATGAAGAAAGAGACGCAGGCCGCGCAAGCGACTGAGGGATCCCTGCTCGACCAGATCATGCAGGAGACGCGGCTCAAGCCCAACGAAGAGGGCTATGAGATCGCCAAGAAGGGCGTCGAGGCCTTCATCTCAGAGCTGCTGCAGCCCGCCCGCAAGGCCGAGAAGGTGGAGCAGAAGCTGGTGGACGAGATGATCGCGGAGATCGACCGCAAGCTCAGCAAGCAGATGGACGAGGTGTTGCACAACGCCGAGTTCCAGAAGCTCGAGTCCTCCTGGCGCGGCCTGAAGTCGCTCATCGACCGCACCGACTTCCGCGAGAACACCAAGATCGAGCTCTTGAGCGTGTCCAAGGACGAGCTGCTGCAGGACTTCGAGGATGCGCCCGAGGTGGCCAAGTCCGGCCTCTACAAGCACGTCTACACCGCGGAGTTCGGCCAGTTCGGCGGCGCGCCCTACGGCGCCATGATCGGCGCCTACGACTTCGGCCCGGGCGCCCAGGACATCCAGCTGCTGCGCAACATCGCGAGCGTCGGCGCGATGTCGCACGCGCCGTTCGTGGCGGCCGCGGCCCCGCAGTTCTTCGGCGTGGACAACTACGAGGAACTCGCCGCCATCAAGGACATGCAGGCCACCTTCGAGGGCCCGCAGTACGCCAAGTGGCGCGCCTTCCGCGAGTCCGACGACTCCCGCAACGTGGGCCTGACCGCGCCGCGCTACATGCTGCGCGCGCCCTATGGCGAGGCCAACAAGGCGCGTGAGTTCAACTACGTCGAGAGCGTCAAGGGCCACAATGACTACCTGTGGGGCAACACCGCCTTCGCCTTCGGCTCGCGCCTGGCGGACAGCTTCAAGCAGTACCGCTGGTGCCCGAACGTGATCGGCCCGCAGAGCGGCGGCATGGTGGACAACATGCCGATGCATCACTACCAGGAGAAAGGCGAGAGCAAGACCAAGTCGCCGGTCGAGGCACTGATCTCGGACCGCCGCGAGTTCGAACTGGCCGAGCAGGGCTTCATCCCGCTGGTGGCCAAGAAGGACAGCGACCACGCCGTGTTCTTCTCCGCCAACTCGGTGCAGAAGGCCAAGCACTTCGGCAGCAGCCCCGAGGGCAAGGAGGCGGAGATGAACTTCCGCCTCGGTACGCAGCTGCCTTACCTCCTGATCGTCAACCGCCTGGCGCACTACCTCAAAGTGCTGCAGCGCGAGCACATCGGCAGCTGGAAGACCCGCAACGACCTGGAGCGCGAGCTCAACGCCTGGATCCGCCAGTACGTGGCCGACCAAGACAACCCGCCGGCGTCGGTGCGCAGCCGCCGCCCGCTGCGCGAGGCCAAGGTCACGGTGAGCGACATCGAGGGCCAGGCCGGCTGGTACAAGGTCGAGCTGGCGGTGCGGCCGCACTTCAAGTACATGGGCGCGGCCTTCACCCTCTCGCTGGTCGGCAAGATGGAGAAGGAAGGCGGCGGTGGTGAGGGCGACGGCGGAGGCGGCGACGATGCCGGCGG
>DASYZF010000423.1:0-2043 GCA_035946515.1 Gammaproteobacteria bacterium
TACGGCGCCTGGCGCAAGTACCGCTTCGCGCTCAACGCGGTGGAGGGCGAGGGCGAGCGCTACTGGGGCATGCTCTACGCCCTCATGGGCCTCTACGAGCCGGCCATGCGCTCGCGGGTGCCGGAGTCCGCCGACTTCCTCGGCCAGACCGGGCTCTTCTCCCGGCAGGTGCGCAGCGCCGCGGCCCTGGAAGCCATGCTCAGGGCAAGCCTGCGGCGCGAGGAGGTGGAGGTGGTGCAGTGCGTGCCGCGCCACGCCGCGATCCCAGGGGAACAGCGGCTGCGCATCGGCGCCGCCGGCTGCCGGCTCGGCGAGGATGCGGTGGTGGGCGAGCGCGTCCTGGACTGCTGCGGTCGCTTCCAGATCCGCGTCGGCAAGGTGGACGCCGAGACCTTCAGCCTGGCGCTCGCCGCGGGCGGGCTCATCGACCGCATCCGGCGCATCTGCGCCGGATTCCTGGTGCAGCCCCTGGAATGCGAGGTCGTCCTGGTGCTGGAGGAGGGCGTGGTGCAGCCCGCCGCCGTGGGCGGCAACGATTTCAACCAGATGATGGGATTGAACGAGTTCGCGACCCTGGGTGAAGACACCTGGGTGGTGGGCGGCACCAATGCCGCCGGCCTGGAAGTGGGATTCATGCTCTGAGGATCAAGTCCGCGGCGGCGCAGGGTGACCCCGGTGCCGTCGCTGCAGGAGGTTAGTTGCGTGGCCGCGCCGAATTTCACGTTCACGAGCGACGCTTATGCGGGAAACCCGTTCACGGTGGTGGACTTCCAGGGCACGGAAGCCATCTCCAGCCTGTTCCGGTTCGACATCGGGCTGAAATGCCCGACCAGCACCGCCATAGACCCGGAGACCTTGCTGGCGGCCGGCGCCAAGCTCACTCTGCAGCAGGACCAGCACTCCAACAGCTACCGCGGTATGCTCGCGTCCGTGGAGCAGCAGCAGCAGGCCGGGGAATACAACTACTACCGGGTGACGCTGGTGCCGCCGGTCTGGCTGCTGTCACGCAATACCACCACGGCGGCTTACGTGAACCAGGAGTACCCGGCGATCGTGAAAGGCGTGCTCGCCAACGCCGCTCAGGCGCCGGGCGGTCTCGCCCTGGACAGCGGCACCCTGGCCACGAACTATCCGGCCTACGATTTCACCTGCCAGTACGCGGAGACCGACTGGGACTTCGTGTGCCGGCTCATGGAATACGAGGGCGTCTATTTCTATTTCCATCTGCCGGACTCGAACAACACCTGCATCATGACGGTGCTGGACAGCATGGCCCACTCCCTGCCGAACCCCGGATTCGCGGTCATCCCGTTCACCGATCCCAGCAGCACCAACAACCACGAATGCATCGTGCAGATCAGCCGGCAATTGGCCAGGGCCCCCGACGGGGTCACGATCTCGGGCTACAACTACCAGCAGACCACCCTATCCCTGCAGAAGAGCGCGCCGGTCACGGTGGGCGCCTCCGCCCCCGGTGCGCAGAAGACGGGCAGTCAGCCTGCGGGTGCGTCTTATCCGGCTGTCTGGATCTTCGACAACCGGGCGCAGGATCCTGACCCGACACAACGGCTCGCCACGGTGCGCGCCCAGGAAGAAGCCTGCTGGGCCGACACCTACTCCGGCAGCGGCGCCGTCAGCGGCCTCAGGGCGGGTTATACCTTCACCCTCGCGAGCCATCCCGTGGCGGCCTTCAACCAGTCCTACCTCGTGACCGGCGTGCAGCACAGCGCTCACAACCTGGACCAGCAGTGGGCCACGTCGAGCTACACCGCCGCCCAGGCTTCCACCACCGGCGCCTACTACAGCAACAGCTTCACGGCGATCCCGGCCGACGTGCAGTTCCGTCCGCAGCGGGTCACCCCCAAGCCGCGCATCCCCGGGGTGTTGTCGGCGGCGGTGTGGCTGATGCCCGACTCTGTCAGCGACGTGCTCCCGACCCTCCTGCAGCTCCTGCCTGCCCAGGTGAACCCTCTGCCGAATTACCTGACCTCCAGCAGCAACCAGGATTCGAACTCCTACAACCTGCCCCTGCCGCCCATGGAC
>DASYZF010000424.1:0-3386 GCA_035946515.1 Gammaproteobacteria bacterium
GGCCTACAAGGGCAAGGGCGTCTCCGCCTGCGCCACCTGCGACGGCTTCTTCTACCGCAACCAGCACGTGGCGGTCATCGGCGGCGGCAACACCGCCGTGGAGGAGGCCCTGTACCTCTCCAACATCGCCTCCAAGGTCTCCGTAGTGCATCGCCGCGACAGCTTCCGCTCCGAGCGGATCCTGTCAGACGAGCTCATCGCGAAGACCAAAGGCGGCAACGTCGAGATCCACTGGGACCATGAACTGGACGAAGTGCTGGGCGACGACTCCGGCGTGACCGGCATCCGCATCAAGAGCACCAAGCACCCGGGCAAGACCGTGGACGTGCACTCCAAGGGCGTGTTCATCGCCATCGGCCACTCCCCCAACACCCAGATCTTCGCCGGGCAGCTGGAGATGAGGAACGGCTACATCGTGGTGAAGAGCGGCATCGAGGGCGGCGCCACCGCCACCAGCATCCCCGGCGTGTTCGCCGCCGGCGACGTCATGGACCAGGTGTACCGCCAGGCGGTGACCTCCGCCGGTACGGGTTGCATGGCGGCCCTGGATGCTGACAAATACCTCGAATCCCTCAAACACCGGCATTGAGCTAAGCTCTCATGCGTATGCGGACGCAGACGCATGAACACATAGACGACATGACGGCCGGTGAGTGGAACGCCCTCGCCGGCGACGACCCTTTCCTGCGGCACGAGTTCCTGGCGGCCCTGGAGCATTCCGGCTCCGCCTGTCCCGACACCGGCTGGCAAGCCCTGCACCTCAGCTGCCGCGATGAAGCGGGCAAGCTCGCCGGCGCCCTGCCCCTCTATCTCAAATCCCATTCCTACGGCGAGTTCGTGTTCGACTGGGCCTGGGCGGACGCCTACCAGCGCCACGGTCTGCGTTACTACCCGAAGCTCGTCTCCGCCGTGCCCTTCTCGCCCGTGGGCGGCCACCGGTTATTGCTGGCCCCGGGGGCCCGGCGCAGCGAAGCGGCACGGCAACTGATTGATAAGACGTTTGAGCTGGCCGGGGAACTGCACGCCTCCTCCATCCACTGCCTGTTCCCGCTGGAAGAGGAACTGCCGGACTGGAGCGCCGCCGGCTTCCTCGCCCGCCGCGATTGCCAGTTCCACTGGCACGATCGCGGCTACCGGGATTTCGAGCATTTCCTGGAGGGCTTCACCGCCGACAAGCGCAAGAAGGTGCACCGGGAGCGGCGGCGCATCGCCGAAGCCGGCATCCGCCTCGAAGCCGTCCATGGCGGCGAGCTGGATGAGCGCCTGATGGACGCCCTCTACCGGTTCTATGTCGCCACCTACGCCAAACGGGGCCGAGAAAGCTATCTCACCCGGGAGTTCTTCGAGGAACTCGCACGCAACATGCCGGACTCACTGGTGGCCTTCTTCGCGTTCCACGCAGGCACGCCCGTGGCGGCGGCCATCTGCCTCAAGGGCGGTGACACCCTCTACGGCCGACACTGGGGTTCGGAGCAGGAGTTCCACAGCCTGCACTTCGAGACCTGCTACTACCAGGGCATCGAATACTGCATCCGCACGGGCTTGAAGCACTTCAACCCCGGCACCCAAGGTGAGCACAAGATCAGCCGTGGCTTCGAGCCGGTCTATACCTATTCGACCCATTGGCTGGCGCGGCCGGAATTCCGGGCCGCCATTGACGAATACCTGCGGCGGGAACAGCATCAGATAGACGCCTATTTCCACGAGACGGAGGCGCACCTGCCCTTCCATGCGTCCCGCGACCCTTGATATCTCCCGGCGCTGACGTGCAACTGCCGCCGCTGCGCCTGATACGTCCGAAGGACCCACCGGAAGCCTTCCCGGATCCGCGCCACGCCCTGCTGGATCCGGACGGGCTGCTGGCGGTGGGCGGCGACCTCTCCCCGGCGCGGCTGCTCTACGCCTACCGCCATGGCATCTTCCCCTGGTACCACGCGGATCAGCCCATCCTCTGGTGGTCGCCGGACCCGCGTGCCGTGCTCTTCCCCGCCGACGTGCACGTGAGCCGTTCCCTGCGCCGTCGCATGGCCCATGGCGGCTATCAAGCGACCTTCGACACCGCCTTCACCGGAGTGATGGAAGCCTGCGCCGGCCCCCGTCCCCGGCAGCCGGAGAGCGGCACCTGGATCTCGCCCGCCATGCAGACGGCCTACGCGAAGCTGCACGGCCTGGGCCATGCCCATTCGGTGGAGATATGGATGGAGGGCGAACTCGCCGGCGGGCTCTATGGCATCGGCATCGGCCGCGTGTTCTTCGGTGAATCCATGTTCAGCCACCGGACCGATGCGTCCAAGCTGGCGCTCGTGCACCTCGCCCGACAGCTCCACGCATGGGGCTATGGGCTCATCGACTGCCAGGTGCACTCGGAGCATCTGAAGAGCCTGGGCAGCGTGCACCTCCCCCGCCCGGACTTCCTCGCGCTGCTGGCCGAGCACTGCGCTGCCGCGGGATACCCCTCCCCGTGGCGCTTCGATGCGGAGGGAGGTGCCTGATGTCCCGCGCCTCCACCGGATCCTTGAGCCTCTACATCACGCCGGAGCATCCCTGCGGTTACCTGCCGGAACGCATGGCGCGCACCGTGTTCGTGGACCCGGAGCTCGCCATGGACAGCCGGCTATACAGCCTGCTGGCGGTGCACGGCTTCCGGCGCAACGGACCGAACGTGTACAAGCCCCACTGCGAAAGCTGCCAGGCCTGCGTGCCGCTGCGGGTGGCGGTGGAGGAGTTCCACCCCGACCGGGGCCAGCAGCGGGTGTGGAAGCGCAACCAGGACCTCGTGGTGCGCATGCTGTCCGCCGAGAGCCGTCCCGAGCACTACGCCCTCTATAAGCGCTACCTCGCCTCCCGCCATGCGGGCGGCGGCATGGACGGTTCCGGCGAGGAGGAATACGCCCATTTCCTCACCTGCCCCTGGGGCCGCTCGCGCATGGTGGAGATGCGTGCCGGCGACGCGCTGGTGGCGGTGGCGGTGATGGATGAACTGGATGAGGCCCTGTCCGCGGTCTACACCTTCTATGAACCCGAACTGCCCCGCCGCAGCCTCGGCACCTATGCCGTGTTATGGCAGATAGCCGAGGCACGGCGCCGCGGCCTCAAATGGCTGTATCTAGGCTATTGGATCGCGGCCAGCCGCAAGATGGCCTACAAGGACCGCTTCCGCCCCCACGAGACGCTGGGTACCGGTGGCTGGGGGCGTGTTGTATAGCGGGCGGGATTGCGGCAGAATCTGCGCGCCCTGCACACACCCCCCAAGGGAATATGGCCAAAGAAGAAAGCATCCAGATGGAAGGCAAGGTCGTGGAGACCCTGCCCAACACCACGTTCCGGGTCGAACTCGACAACGGCCACGTGGTGCTCGCCCACATCTCCGGGCGTATGCGCAAGCA
>DASYZF010000425.1:0-2562 GCA_035946515.1 Gammaproteobacteria bacterium
ATGATATGGGCGAGCGTGGTCTTGCCGAGGCCCGGCGGACCGAAGATGAGCACGTGGTCGAGCGCCTCGCCGCGCTTGCTGGCGGCGCCGATGAAGATCTCCATCTGCTCGCGCACCGCCGGCTGCCCGACGTATTCGGCCAGGGTGCGCGGGCGGATGGCCCGGTCCAGCACCTCGTCCTCGGCGCTGCCCTGGGCGGTGACCAGGCGTTCGGTGCTCATGGGGACATTATCCCGCACGCAGCGCGCTTTGCAGCGCTCGGCGGATCAGTTCTTCGCTGGAGAGGCCCGTCTCCTTGATGCCCTGCAGCATGGCGCTCGCCTCCTGGGGCTTGTAACCCAGGGAGATCAGCGCGCTCAGGGCCTCGTCGCGGGGATTGGCTTTCGCCCCCGTGGCCGCGGCCGGCACCCCGGTCTCGTCCAGACGGTCACGCATCTCCACCACTAGGCGCTCGGCGGTCTTCTTGCCGATGCCCGGCAGCCGCGTGAGCGCGGCGGCGTCGTTCTCCCGCACGCAGCGCACGAAGCCGTCCACGCTGATACCCGACAGTATCGTGAGTGCGAGCTTGGGGCCGACGCCGTTCACGCGGATCAGGCTGCGGAAGAAGCGCCGTTCCGCCTCGGTGCCGAAGCCGAACAGCACCTGGGCATCTTCCCGTACCACGAGATGGGTGAAGAGCGTGACCTCGGCGCCCGCGTCCGGCAGGTCATAGAAGGTGGACATGGGAGCCTCGACCTCGTAGCCCACCCCGTGCACCTCGACGAGGAGGTGCGGCGGCTGCTTGCGCAAGATCACGCCCCGGAGGAAACCGATCATCGCCGCCCCCTGCCCGCCGCCGCCAGCTGGAGTCTGAGTTTCAGGCCGCGTCCCTGGGAATGGCAGAGCGCCACCGCGAGCGCATCGGCGCTGTCTGCTTGCAGCTGGCCCTTGAGTCCCAACAGCACCTTCACCATGTGCTGCACTTGTCCTTTATCGGCGCCGCCCTTGCCCACCACCGAGAGCTTCACTTCACGCGGCGTGTACTCGTGCAGCGGGACGGCCTGCGCCAGGGTACCGCAGATGGCGGCGGCGCGAGCCTGGCCGAGCTTGAGGGCGCTGTCCGCGTTCTTGTGCACGAAGGCACGCTCGACCGCGATCTCGTCAGGTGCGTAGATCTCAACGACCTTGGCGATGCCGTAGTAGATGTCCTTGAGGCGTTCCATGAACCCCTCGCCAGCGGGACGGATGCAGCCGCAATCCACGTACTTGAGGGACTGCCCTTCGCTGTCGATGACGCCGTAGCCGGTGGCGAGCGAGCCGGGGTCGATGCCGAGGATGCGCGCCATGGGGACCCTATGCACCCATGGCCCGCAGGACCTCCTCGGGGAAATCCGCGTTCGAGTACACGGTCTGCACATCCTCCAGGCTCTCGAGCGCCTCCAGGAGCTTCATCACCGATTCGGCATGGGCCGCGTCGAGGGTCACCGAGGTGGAGGCCCGCAGCGTGATCTCCGCGGACTCGGGTTTCAGGCCCGCCTTCTCCATGGATTCCTTCACCTTGAGGAAGTCGCCCGGATCGGTCAGCACTTCGATGCCACCGTCGGTCACCACGTCCTCGGCGCCGGCGTCCAGCGCCGCCTCCATCACCTTGTCCTCGCCCGCGGTCTCCGGGAAGGAGAGCACGCCGCACTTATTGAACAGGTAACCCACCGAGCCGTCGGCGCCCAAGTTGCCGCCGTGCTTGGAGAAGGCATGGCGCACTTCGCCCACGGTGCGGGTACGGTTGTCGGACATGCAATCCACGATGATGGCCACGCCGCCGGGGCCATAGCCCTCGTAGCGGATGTCCTCGAGGGACACGCCGTCGTCGCCGCCGGCCCCGCGCTTTACGGCTCGGTCGATGGTGTCACGGGTCATGTTGGCGATGAGCGCCCTGTCGATGGCGAGGCGCAGCCGCGGGTTGTTGTTGGGATCAGGGTCACCACGGCGCGCGGCGGTGGTGATCTCGCGGATCAGGCGCGTGAACAGCTTGCCGCGCTTCGCATCCTGCGCGTTCTTGCGGTGCTGGATGTTGGCCCATTTGCTGTGTCCGGCCATCTCGAATCGATCCCCGAATATGCGTATCTAAAGACCGTGATGCGCGGTAAAGGGATTTACCGCCGCCGGGACGCGGATTGACTCCGCGATCCCGGCGCACTGAAAAGGCTCAGGGGTCCCGCCGCCATGCGGCGGACGGGCGGCCAGGAAGGCTGCCCTGGGTATGCGCGTAAAGCCTGGATGCGGAACGCGCATGGCCTTTCCAGAATTAGAAGGTGAGGTTCATGCCCACCATGAACGAGCTGTCGAGCGCCACATTCCCGGAACCGTTGAAGGACGCGGACACATGGCGGTAGCCGACGTACACATCGGCATTGCGCAGCACCTCGTAGCCGGCTTTCACGCCGTACTGCAGGTAGTGGTCCACGTTCTGGAAGGAGACGATGCTGGGGGCGTAATAGAGTTCGCCGCCCAGGACGAAGCGGTTGTAGTCGGGCCAAGTGTAGCGGAAATGCCCGCCCACGCCCACGGCCGAGCCGTTACTGA
>DASYZF010000426.1:0-2252 GCA_035946515.1 Gammaproteobacteria bacterium
CCATCGTCCCCAACCTCCTCTTTCCCAGGGTGCCGGTGGACTTGAAGCGAGAGCGCCTGGAATTGCCGGACGGGGACTTCATCGACGTCGACTGGACCACGGGCTCCCGGGGACCCATCGTGATCATACTGCACGGGCTCGAGGGATCCATGCGCTCCCGCTATGCCTGCAACATCATGCGCAGCCTGCATGAGATGGGCTTCAGGGGTGCCATGCCCTATTTCCGCGGCTGCAGCGGCGAGGCCAACCGCCTGCCCATCAGCTACCACTCAGGCTTCACCCAGGACCTGGAATACCTGAGCGGCCTCCTCAAGCAGCGGGAACCCGGCACCCCCCTGGCGGCGGTGGGCTATTCCCTGGGCGGCAACGTACTGCTCAAGTGGTTGGGAGACAGCCCGAATGCCTCCAGGCTCGTCACCGGCGTGGCCGTGTCCGTGCCCTTCGATCTCGCCGCCTGCTCAGCCGCCATCGAGAGAGGCTTCTCCCAGGTGTACATGTGGGAACTCATGGGCCGAATGCGCCGCTCGGCGAAGCGCAAGTTCAGCCGTCTGCCCCCACCCATGCCGCTGTCGGACATCGACAAGCTACGCACTTTCCGCCAGTACGACGACGCCCTAACGGCACCCTTGCACGGCTATAAGGACGCGGACGACTACTACACCCGCTGCAGCAGCCGACCCTTCCTGAAGCGCATCCAGGTGCCGACCCTGGTGCTGCATTCCTCCGACGACCCCTTTATGACCCCGGAAGCCGTACCCACGGAGGCCGAGCTCTCGCCGGCGGTGCGCTTCGAGTTGAGCCGGAAAGGCGGACACGTGGGCTTCGTGAACGGATCGATTTTCAGGCCGCAGCGCTGGCTGGAAGGCCGTATCGGCAGGCACTTTTTGGAACATCTGAAATCATAAAAAGAAAAGGGGGTCTTACGACCCCCTCTGCTTTTCTTCAATGTTACGCACCGTCAAGCGGCGTTAACGGCCTTCATGCTGAGGCGGATGCGGCCCTGCTTGTCCACTTCCAGCACCTTGACCTTGATTACATCGCCCTCCCTGAGCTTGTCGCTGACCTTCTCGACGCGCTCCTCGGAGATCTGGGAGATGTGCACCAAGCCGTCGCGGCCGGGCAGGATACTGACGAAGGCGCCGAAGTCCATGAGCTTGACGACCTTGCCCTCGTAGATGCGGCCCACTTCCACGTCGGCGGTGATGTCCTCGATGCGCTTGCGGGCAGCTTCGCCCTGGGCCTTGTCCACCGAGGCGATCTTGATCGTCCCATCATCCTCGATCTCGATGGTGGTGCCGGTCTCTTCCTGGATGCCACGCACCACCACGCCGCCCTTGCCGATGACATCACGGATCTTCTCGGGATCAATCTTGATCACGACGATGCGCGGTGCCCACTCGGACATATCGGCGCGCGGCTTGGAGATGATCTCGTTCATCTTGCCGAGGATATGCAGACGACCGTCCTTCGCCTGGGCGAGGGCCTGCTGCATGATCTCCTTGGTGATACCCTGGATCTTGATGTCCATTTGCAGCGCGGTAACGCCGGTGGCGGTACCCGCGACCTTGAAGTCCATGTCGCCCAGATGATCCTCGTCGCCGAGGATGTCGGTCAGCACCGCGAAGCCCTTGTCCTCCTTGATGAGGCCCATGGCCACGCCGGCCACTGGCGCCTTGATCGGCACGCCGGCGTCCATCAGCGACAGGCTGGTGCCGCACACGGAGGCCATGGAGCTGGAGCCGTTGGACTCGGTGATCTCGGAGACCACGCGCACCACGTAGGGGTAGGTGGCCATGTCGGGCATCACGGCCTGGATGCCACGCTTGGCGAGGCGCCCGTGGCCGATCTCGCGGCGCTTGGGGCTGCCCATCATGCCGGTCTCACCCACCGAGTACGGGGGGAAGTTGTAGTGCAGCATGAAGGGCTCTTTGCGCTCGCCCTCGATGGCGTCGATGATCTGCGCGTCGCGGCCGGTGCCGAGCGTGGTGACCACGATGGCCTGGGTCTCGCCGCGGGTGAACAGCGCCGAGCCGTGGGCACGCGGCAGCACGCCGACCTTGATGTTGATGTTGCGCACGGTCTTGGTGTCGCGACCGTCGATGCGGGGCTTGCCCTCGATGATGCGGCCGCGGACGATCTTCTTCTCGAGGTCGCCGAAGGCGCCCTTCACCAGCGCTTCCGGGTACTTGCCCTCGCCTTCACCGGCGAACTTGGTCACGGCGGCGGCACGGATCTCGTCGATCTTGCTGTAG
>DASYZF010000427.1:0-1674 GCA_035946515.1 Gammaproteobacteria bacterium
GGTGTGGGGGATGATGTTCACGTCGAACACATTATCCCTCAGGGCGTTGACCGTGAGGCTCACCCCGTCCACGCACACCGAGCCCTTGTGGGCGATGTAGCGGCTGAGGGCCTGAGGGGCCTCGATGTCGAAGCGCACCGAACGGGCCTCTTCGCGCCGGGAGCGGATGAAGCCCACCCCGTCCACGTGGCCGCTGACGAGATGACCCCCGAGGGGCGTCGCCAGGGTGAGCGCCGTCTCCAGGTTCACTGGCGAGCCGGGCTTGAGCTCGCCCAGGGTGGTGAGGCTTAAGGTCTCCCTGGAAGCATCCGCATCGAACCCTCGAGCGCGCTTGGCGATCACCGTGAGGCAGCAGCCGTTCACACAGATGCTGTCCCCCAGGTTCACGCCTTGCATGGGGAGCTCACCCGTCTCGATGCCGATGCGGATGTCGCCGCCCACGGGAGTCAGGGACTCCACCTTGCCGACGGCCTGGATGATCCCGGTGAACATCAGACGTACTTCGGGCGGAGGATCAGGCGCATATCCTTCCCGATCATGCGCACGTCCACCACGTCCACCTGCTGGCGCTGCTCCATGGAGGCGATCGAGGGCAGGCTGAACATGCCGCGGGCCGTGTCGCCCAGGAGATGCGGCGCCATGTAGAGGATGATCTCGTCGATGAGCCCGGCGGCGAGCAGCGGTCCGTTCATGCCGGCCCCTGCCTCCACCAGCACCTCGTTGCATTCGAGTTCGGCGAGCGTCTCCAGCACCGCCTTCATGTCCATCATGCCGCCCCCCTTGGCGGGGAAGGCCTGGATGTTGGCGCCAGCCTTGGCGAGCAGTTCGTACTCCTCTGGGTCCTCCACCGTGGTGGCGATGAACACCGAATCCGGCTGCTGCTTGAAGATCTTGGCGTCCGCCGGCGTGCTGAGGTAGGAATCCACCACCACCTTGATGGGTTGGCGCCACTCACCGAGCAGGCGCACGTTGAGGGAAGGGTCGTCCTTCAGGAGCGTACCGATGCCCGTGAGCACCGCGGAGCTGCGCGCGCGCCAGCGGTGCACGTCTTCACGTGAAGTCTCGCCGCTGATCCACTTGCTCTCGCCGGTGGCGAGAGCGGTGCGTCCGTCCAGGCTCACCGCGAGCTTGCTGCGCACCCAGGGGCGGCCGCGGGTCATGCGGCTGATGAAGCCTGGGTTAAGGGCCCGGGCGTCCGCTTCCATCAGGCCCTGGGCCGTGACGATGCCCGCCGCCTTCAGCTTCTCGAAACCCTTGCCCGACACCAGCGGGTTGGGGTCGGTCATGGCCGCCACCACCCGCTTAACGCCGGCGGCGATCACCGCCTCCGCGCAGGGCGGGGTCTTCCCCTGGTGCGAACAGGGCTCCAGGGTCATATAGAGGTCCGCACCTTTCGTGTTGGCACCGGCCTCCCGCATCGCCAGCACTTCCGCATGGGCCTCACCTGCCCGGGCGTGGAAACCCCGGCCCACGACCTTGCCGTCCTTCACCACCACGGCGCCGACACGCGGATTGGGGTCGGTGGTATAGAGGCCGAGTTCGGCGAGGCGCAGGGCCTCGGCCATGTAACCGTGGTCGGCGGCGTTGAATTCGCTCATGGGTTATTTCTTCTTGCTCTCGTCTTCGGGCAACAGCGGCATCTGCTCGCGCTTCATGGCTTCCCGGGCCGATTCG
>DASYZF010000428.1:0-1546 GCA_035946515.1 Gammaproteobacteria bacterium
GCCACCCGCCCGCCCACCGAGCATGTGAAGCCGGATTTCACCTACAACAGCCTGTTCGAGTTCGCCGCCGCCCACCGGGCTGCGGTGGAAGCCTCCGCCTGAGAGAGTAGAGAGAAGCATGTCCAGTGAAGTGAAGAGCACAGGCCTCGTCAAAGCCGCCACGCGCAGCATCAACCGCGCGGAGATTGTGGACCAGAACTTCATCCAGTTCGTGCAGGGCTGGAGCGAGGAAGCGCCGCGCCCGTCGCTCGACGCGCCGCTGCGCGCCGGCCACACGCTTACCGGCCGCGACTTCCTGGAGCTCTTCGAGTCCCAGATGCTCTCGCGGCACCAGGACATCGAGGCCCGGGCCATGCGCGCCCGCAACGAGGGTTTCTACACCATCGGCAGCTCCGGCCACGAGATCAACGCCGTGGTGGGCCGGGTCACGCGGCACACCGACATCGCCTTCCTGCATTACAGGAGCGGCGCCTTCATGCAGGAGCGCGCCCGCAAGCTGAATATCGACATGGTCTACGACACGGCCCTGTCGCTCGCCGCCTCCAGCGAAGACCCCATCTCCGGCGGCCGCCACAAGGTGTGGGGTTCGGTGCCGCTGTGGGTGCCGCCCCAGACTTCCACCATCGCGAGCCATCTGCCCAAGGCTGTGGGCACCGCCGTGGCCATCGCCCAGGCGAAGCGGCTCGGCCTCACGCCGCCCATCCCGGACGACAGCATCGTGGTCTGCAGCTTCGGTGACGCCAGCTCCAACCATTCCACGGCCTTGGGCGCTTTCAACGCCGCCCAGTGGACCGCCCACCAGAAGCTCCCTTGCCCCGTGCTCTTCGTCTGCGAAGACAACTCCATCGGCATCTCCGTGAAGACCCCGGAAGGCTGGGTGGAAGCCAATTTCCGTGACCGCACCGGGCTGCATTACATGCAGGCCGACGGCCTAGACCTCGTGGACACCTGGGACAAGACCCAAGCCGCGGTGGAGCATTGCCGCCGCACCCGCCAGCCCACTTTCCTGCATCTGAAATTGGTGCGCATCCTGGGCCACGCCGGCACCGACGCCGAGACCGAGTACAAGACCGCCCAGGAGCTGGAGTCCACCGAGGCCCGCGATCCCCTGCTCATGTCCGCGGAGACCGCCCTGGAGACCGGGCTCCTCACGCCCGCGGAAGTGCTGGAGCGTTACGAAGCCTGCCGTGCCCGGGTGCAGGCGGCCTCCAAGAAAGCTGCCACGCGCCCGAAACTCGCTACCGCCGAACAAGTGATGGCGCCGCTCGCGCCCTATCACGCCGACAAGGTGAACGCAGAAGCGGTGCGTTCAGCCGGCATCGAAGCACGTCTCGCTGCCTTCGGCAGCGAGGAGGCTCTGCCGGAGAAGAGCGCCCCCAAGCATCTCTCCATCCAGATCAACCGCGCGCTCTTCGACCTCATGGCCAAGTACCCGGAGATGACCCTCTTCGGCGAAGACGTGGCCCAGAAGGGCGGCGTCTACACCGTGAGCTCCGGTCTCTACAAGACCTTCAAGGGGCACCGGGTGTTCAACACGCTCCTGGAC
>DASYZF010000429.1:0-2161 GCA_035946515.1 Gammaproteobacteria bacterium
TCGCAAGCGTGGGATTTACGTGTTTCCGGAGGATAAAGCCATGATCCGCGACTTCAAGATTTTCCCTGACTCCTGCAAGCCGGTGCTCCTGGGCCTGCTCGCCCTGGGGTCCCTCTCTGTCGGGCCGGCGGCTCTCGCTGACCACCTGCCGCCTGGCATCGAGGTCATCTACGTGAATCCGTCGGGCCCCACCGTGGGTCGTTCACCCGGCGCCAGCTCCTACAGCGACAGCGACATCGCCCAGGCCACGGAGCTTGCCAAGCTCGGCGACGCGGAGGCCCAGGCGAACCTGGGCGTGATGCTCGCCACCCGCGGCAAGTACCAGGAGGCCGCCAACTGGTACAAGCAGGCTGCCGAAGCGGGGCTTTCCGCCGCCGCCTACAACCTCGGCACGCTGTACTACAACGGCCAGGGTTTCCAGCAGGACTACACCAAGGCGCTCTACTGGTTCCGCCAGGCCGCAAGCCGCAATGACCCCTACGCCCAGTTCCAGCTCGGCATGATGTATGACCTGGGCCGCGGCGTGGATGCGAACACCGAGCAGGAGATGTACTGGTACGAGAAGGCTGCCCGCCAGGGCCTGCCTGCCGCCCAGTACAACCTCGGGGTGATCTACCACAACGCCGAGGGCGTGCCCCAGGACGACGTCAAGGCCTATGCCTGGCTGCTGCTCGCGCAGCGGGGCGGGGTCGACGTGTCCGAGGCCTTGCCGGTCGTGACCGACGGCATGTCGCAGGAACAGATGCGCCAGGCGGCGGACTTGAGCCGCACCCTCTACGTCGCGCCCGAACCGGCCCTGAAGGAACGCGACCTCAGGAAGTAAGTGAACGAGTCGACACGCGGATCACCGGCGGCGGACGCGGACAGCGTCCGCCGCCCGGGGACAAGGTGAGCTTGGGGAGACACACTTGAATCCTACGCCGCTGAATCGCCTGGCCCGCCTCCCCGAGGCTGGCTATGATGGGAGCCTGAGACCGGCGCAACTCGCGGCATCGCCCGAGGCGCCGCACCCGGAGCCGGCCGGTGGTCCGGATGTCTCGAGGGCAGGCACACATAGCATGAATTCCATGCCGGAACCGGCGAAAGTCCATTACAACTTCGGGCAGTATTGCTTCAAGCCCCATAGCGGCGAGCTGAACGATGGCCAGAAGACCGTGCAGTTGCGTCCGCAGGTGGCCAAGCTCCTGGACCTGCTGCTCAGCAACGCGGGCAACACCGTGTCGCGTGAGGACATCCGCAACCACCTGTGGGGCAGCCACGTGGTGGTGGAGTTCGAGGAAGGCATCAGCGCCTGCGTGCGCCAGCTGCGCATCGCCCTGAACGACGGGGCCTCGGGCACGCGTTATATCCAGACCATCTCTCGGCGCGGCTACAAGTTCGTATACCCGGTGACGGTGCAGGACCATGAGAACCCGGCTACCCAGCCGCGGGCCATGGCCGCTCCGGGCGTCGCGCCGGCCCCGGCGGCCCCCGCCGCCAAGCACCGCGCGCCGCTCTATGCCACCGCGCTGCTGCTCGCCATCATCGCGGTCGCCGCCGTGGTGCTGGTGAAGTACCGCGCCGGGGGCCTGTTCTCCGAGGCCGGCGCCGGCGGCCGCGCCGTGGTGGCGGTGCTGCCCTTCACCAACCTCTCCCAGAACCCGGACAACGGCCTGCTCGGCGCCTCGGTGGCGGGCGAGGTGATCAACCTGCTCGGTCCCATCGCGCCCGCGCGCATGGGGGTGATCGCCAACACCTCCAGCGCCCACTTCACCAAGGGCGGCGACACCATCAAGGACATCGGCCAGCAGCTGGGCGCGGACTACGTGCTGGAGGGCTCCGTGGCCCAGCAGGGCCGTGGCTACCACGTCTCCGCTCGGCTGATCCGGGTGGCGGACCAGAACTACGTGTGGGGCGACGAGTACGAGCTGGACGCGAACTACACCGCCAGCGCCTACAAGCAGCTCGTGATCCGCATCGCCACCCAGGTGGCGGCGCTGCTCGCGCCC
Organism: Gammaproteobacteria bacterium; assembly: GCA_035946515.1. Taxonomy (GTDB): domain Bacteria; phylum Pseudomonadota; class Gammaproteobacteria; order Natronospirales; family REEB76; genus DASUBN01. The sequence goes on from DASYZF010000429.1 coordinate 1,989, forward strand.
AGCGCGGCGGTGAAGCCGTTGGCCTTCACCAACAACCGCGACGCGGCGCTCTCGTTCCAGGCCGGCCGCGAACTCATCGCCCAGGGCGAGTACCAGAAGGCTTACGTGGACTGCCAGAAGGCCATGAGCCTCGATACCCGTTTCGCGGCCGCCCAGGCCTGCGCGGCCTATGC
>DASYZF010000430.1:0-3665 GCA_035946515.1 Gammaproteobacteria bacterium
GTCTCTCGTACAGCCGCTTCATGGACGGCCTCAAGAAGGCGCACATCGACCTGGACCGCAAGGTGCTGGCCGACATCGCCGTGTTCGACCAGGCCGGCTTCGCCGCCCTCGCCGAGAAGGCCAAAGCCAGCTTGTCCTGAGTCGAAGCGACAGCGCTTAGACTTACGTCAGAGCAAGTGGGGGAAGGCCGCAAAACGGTCTTCCCCCTTTTCTTTTTGGGGAGCACGGGGTAATAAGAAGCGCATGAGCACCGACCTCGACAAGCTGATCGCCGAAGCCAAGGCCCGCGCTGCCGCAAGCACCACGCTCGCGGCGCTGGATGAGGCGCGGGTGCACTACCTCGGCAAGAAGGGCGTGATCACCCTGGAGTTGCAGGCCCTCGGCAAGTTGCCGGCCTCCGAGCGTGCCGCCGCCGGCCAGCGCATCAACCAGGCCAAGCAGGCGGTGGCTGAGGCGCTGGACGGGCGCAAGCAGGCCCTGGAACAAGCCGGGCTCGTCGCCAAGCTCGCCGAGGAGTCCGTGGACGTCACCGTGGCCGGCCGCGGCCAGGAGCCGGGCGGCCTGCATCCTTCCACCCGCATCCTGGAACGGGTGCAGACGCTCTTCGAGCGCATGGGCTTCCGCATCGAGTCGGGCCCCGAGATCGAGGACGAGTTCCACAACTTCGACGCCCTCAACTTCAAGCACGACCATCCGGCCCGGGCCGAGATGGACACTTTCTACCTGAAAGACCGGCCTTTCCTGCTGCGTACCCACACCTCGCCGGTGCAGATACGCGCCATGCTGAAAGCAGGCGCGCCGATCCGCGTCATCGCCGCCGGCCGCACCTACCGGCACGATTACGACGTGACCCATACCCCCATGTTCCACCAGGTGGAGGGCCTCTTGGTGGACGAGGGCGTGAGCATGGCGCACCTGCGCGGCACGCTCACGGACTTCATGCAGCGCTTCTTCGAGCAGGACGAACTGCGCACCCGCTTCCGGCCCTCCTACTTCCCCTTCGTGGAGCCGGGCGCGGAGATGGACATCAGCTGCATCTTCTGCGGCGGCGAAGGCTGCCGCGTCTGCAAGCAGACGGGCTGGCTGGAGGTGCTGGGCTGCGGCATGGTGCATCCCAACGTGCTCAAGGCCTGCCACATCGACGCGGAGCGCTACACCGGCTGGGCCTTCGGCATCGGCGTGGAGCGCCTGGGGATGCTGCGCTACGGCATCGACGACATCCGCATGAACTACGACAACGACCTGCGCTTCCTGCGCCAGTTCCGCTGAGTCAGGTGCCCCATGAAGATCAGCGTGACCTGGTTGAAGGAATTCATCGCCGTCGAAGCCGACGGCGCCGAGCTCGCGGAGCGCCTGAGCTTCGCCGGCATCGAAGTGGCCTCGGTGGAACCGGCCGTGCCCGGGTTCCAGAAGGTGGTGGTGGGGAAGGTGGAGAGCGTCGATCCTCATCCCTCCGCCGACAAGCTCAAGGTCTGCAAAGTGGACGCCGGCACCGGCGCGCTGCTGCAGATCGTCTGCGGCGCCCCCAACGTGCGCGCCGGCATGAAGGCGCCGGTGATCCTGCCCGGCGGGCAGTTGCCGGACGGTACCGCCATCAAGCTGACGCAGCTCCGGGGCGTGGATTCCAGCGGCATGCTCTGTTCCGCCCGGGAGCTCCAGCTCTCGGAGGAGGCCTCGGGGCTCATGGCGCTGCCGGACGATGCACCCGTGGGCCAGGACCTGCATGAGTATCTCGGCGACGACGAGGTCATCGAGATCGAGATCACCCCCAACCGGGGCGATTGCCTGGGGATCCTGGGCGTGGCCCGGGAACTCGGCGCCCTCTACGACCTGCCCCTGAAGCAGGGCACGGTGCCGGCGGTGCCGGCTGCCATCAAAGACAGCTTCCCGGTGCAGGACCAGGCGCCCGCTGCCTGTCCCGTCTACGGCAGCCGCATCATCCGCGGCCTGCGCAGCGACGCGGCCACACCCCTGTGGATGCGCGAGCGCCTGCGACGCGCGGGCTTGAGGCTGGTGCATCCGGTGGTGGATGTCACCCAGTACGTGATGCTGGAGCTCGGCCAGCCCATGCATGCCTACGACCTCAAGAAGCTCTTCGGCGGCATCACGGTGCGCATGGCGAAGCAGGGCGAGTCCGCGAAGCTGCTCGACGGGGAGTCCCATGCCTTCGCCGACGACATGGTGCTCATCGCCGACCAGGGCAGCATCCTCGGCCTCGGCGGCATCATGGGTGGCCTGGAATCCTCCGTGCAGGCGGGCACCACCGACGTCCTGTTGGAAGCAGCCTATTTCACGCCTGCCGCCATCAGCGGCCGGCCGCGGCGCACGGGTCTCATGACCGACGCCGGCTACCGCTTCGAGCGGGGCGTGGACCCCACGGGTCAGGCCCGGGCCCTGGAGCGCGCCACTGAGCTCATCCTCAAGATCGCCGGCGGCCAGGCGGGTCCCGTCACCCTGCAGCCGGATCCCACCAAGAAATCGGCCCTCAAACCCATCCTGCTCCGGCGCGCGCGCCTCGGCGCGCTGCTGGGCATCGAGATCGGGGATAAAGAGGTGGAACGCATCCTCACCCGGCTCGGTTTCCAGCTGAAAGCGGACAAGCAGGGCTGGAACGCCCTGGCCCCGGCCCACCGCTTCGACATCGAGATCGAGGAGGATCTCATCGAGGAAGTGGGGCGCATCCACGGTTACGACCATATCCCGCCGCTGCAGTACCCGGCCCGCCACGGCATGGACCGGTTGCCGGAAGCCCAGGTGGACCTGCGGCGCTTGAGGCAGGTGCTGGTGGACCGGGGCTACCAGGAAGTGGTGACCTACAGCTTCGTGGACGCGAAGCTGCAGAAGCGGCTCCACGGTGCCTCAGGCTTGGCCTTGGCCAACCCCATCACCGCCGAGATGACCGAGATGCGCCTGGGGCTCTGGCAGGGTCTGCTCAAGGCACTGCACTACAACCTCAGCCGCCAGCAGGACCGCGTCCGAATGTTTGAGACTGGTTTGAGATTTACTCTGCAAAACGATGAAATAAAACAAGAAAATGTCGTCGCAGGACTCGTCTCTGGACCCCAGTATCCGCTCCAATGGGGCGAAGCCCAGCGGGCGGCGGATTTCGCGGATCTCAAAGGCGATGTGGAAGCCTTGCTCGCCTTGGCGGGCATAAGCGGCAAGCTGAAGGCCGAGAAGGCCACCCATCCTGCCCTGCATCCCGGCCAGGCGGCCCGGCTGAGCTTCGATGGGATAGAGTTGGGCTGGATGGGGGCATTGCACCCAGGGGTGGCCCAGGCCCTGGACCTGTCCCAGAGTGCCTACCTGTTCGAGCTGCTCCTGGAGCCGCTTTTACGGGGTAGAACCCCCGCTTTCGAGCCTATTTCCCGTTTCCCGTCCATCCGGCGGGATCTGGCGTTGGTAGTAGCTGAGGGGGTCTCGGCGGCCGCGCTTCTGGAAGGGGCCCGGGAGGCCGCCGGCAGCCTGCTGCAGGACATCCGGATCTTCGATATCTACCGCGGACCGGGCATAGATTCTGGTCGAAAAAGTGTCGCTTTAGGCTTGATTTTACAAGACTCTTCGCGCACTCTTACTGACGAAGACGCAGACGCGGCCATGGCAAGGGTGGCTGACCGGCTGCGGCGGGACCTGGGTGCCACAATAAGAGATTAGACCATGGCGCT
>DASYZF010000431.1:0-1694 GCA_035946515.1 Gammaproteobacteria bacterium
GCTGTAAGTAGGGATTCCCGCGGTCTTTGAGGCTTCACGGGGGGCGCATATGATACCGTAACGGCCTTCCATAAGCAGTCATGACCCACGTAACTACCGGAAAACCATGAGAATCCCAGAGATCCTGCTCATCGAATCCCATCACAAGCCGGGGAGCCTCGCGAAGATCCTACAGGTCATCGGCGAGGCCGGGGTGGTGGTGGAGAACCTGAACGCGGTGCGCCGCGAGCAGGACAAGACCGTGTGGGAAGTGACCGTGGAGATGGACGAGGAGGCGGACCGCAGCCTCTTCGACAAGATCAACGAGCTCCCCAACGCCAAGATCCTCGGCAAGTCGGACCGGGTGTTCGAGCGCCACAAGGGCGGCAAGATCGAGATGGTCTCCAAGGTGCCGCTGGATTCCACCCAGCGCCTGCGCGACCTCTACACCCCCGGCGTCGCCCGGGTGAGCCTCGCTATCCAGAAAGACCCGGCCAAGGCCTGGGACTACACCAACATCGGCAACACCGTGGGTATAGTCACCAACGGCACCGCTATCCTGGGCCTGGGTCCTATCGGTTCCCTGGCGGGGCTCCCGGTCATGGAAGGCAAATCCATGATCTACGCCAAGTTCACCGGCATCTCCGGTATCCCCATCCTGCTCAACGACCGGGACCCGAAGAAGATCATCGACACCGTGCTCGCCATCGAGTCCTCCTTCGGCGCCATCCATCTCGAGGACATCGGCGCGCCGGAATGCTTCGAGGTGGAGGAGGCGCTGGTGAAGCGCCTGAAGAAGCCGGTGCTGCATGACGACCAGCACGGCACCGCGGTGGTGACCTTGGCCGCGCTCATCAGCGCTACGAAGCAGGTGAAGCGCGACATCAAGTCCTCGGTGGTGGGGCAGATCGGCCTCGGCGCCGCCGGCATCGGCATCGTGCAGCTCCTGACGGGCTATGGCGTGAAGACCGTGCTCGGAGCAGACAAGCGCGAGGAAGCCTTGAGCCGCGTCGAGAAGATGGGCGGCAAGCGTGCGACCCTGGAGCAGGTGATGCAGCAAGCGGACATCGTCATCGCCACCACCGGCGTGAAGGGGCTCATCAAGCCGGAGATGGTGCGCAAGGGTCAGATCATCTTCGCGCTCTCGAACCCGGAGGCGGAGATCAGCGCCCGCCTGGCCATCGAGGCCGGCGCCGCCTACGCCACCGACGGCCGCAGCGTGAACAACGCGCTCGGCTACCCTGCCCTCTTCCGCGGCGCGCTGGATGCCCGCGCCAAGCGCTTCACGGATGCCATGCTCTTCGCCGCCGCCACCAAACTCGCGGAGCTGGCGCCGGCCCATGAACTGCTGCCGGAGCCGCTGGATCTGCATGTGCATGCGGCGGTGGCGGCAGCGGTGAAAGAGGCGGCTATCCGGAGCGGCGCCTGTAAGTGAGCGGTTTAAGGTGAAGCCGCCGCCGCGGCTTCACTCCGGTCAGTACGCGAATCCCAGTCTCTTATAAGCATCCGCCAACAGCCACACCGGGCCGATGAGCAGGAACTGCAGGTCCTTGAAGAAGGAGGGCTTCTTGCCTTCGATCTTGTGGCCGATGAACTGCCCCACCCAGGCACCCGCGAAGATGGCGATGGAGGTCCAGAGCAATGGCCAGGGCAGGTGTGCGAGGCCCTCGAGCACCAGACACATGAGGGTGCTCACGATGAGCATGCCGGCGGCG
>DASYZF010000432.1:0-1694 GCA_035946515.1 Gammaproteobacteria bacterium
GCTGTAAGTAGGGATTCCCGCGGTCTTTGAGGCTTCACGGGGGGCGCATATGATACCGTAACGGCCTTCCATAAGCAGTCATGACCCACGTAACTACCGGAAAACCATGAGAATCCCAGAGATCCTGCTCATCGAATCCCACCACAAGCCGGGGAGCCTGGCGAAGATCCTCCACGTCATCGGCGAGGCCGGGGTGGTGGTGGAGAACCTGAACGCGGTGCGCCGCGAGCAGGACAAGACCGTCTGGGAAGTGACCGTGGAGATGGACGAGGAGGCGGACCGTAGCCTTTACGACAAGATCAACGAGCTGCCCAACGCCAAGATCCTCGGCAAGTCGGACCGGGTGTTCGAGCGCCACAAGGGTGGCAAGATCGAGATGGTCTCCAAGGTACCGTTGGATTCCACCCAGCGCCTGCGCGACCTCTACACCCCCGGCGTGGCGCGCGTCAGCCTCGCCATCCAGCAGGACCCGGCCAAGGCCTGGGACTACACCAACATCGGTAACACCGTAGGCATCGTCACTAACGGCACCGCCATCCTGGGCCTGGGGCCCATCGGCTCCCTGGCGGGCCTGCCGGTCATGGAAGGCAAGTCCATGATCTACGCCAAGTTCACTGGCATCTCCGGCATCCCCATCCTGCTCAACGACCGGGACCCCAAGAAGATCATCGACACCGTGCTCGCCATCGAGTCCTCCTTCGGCGCCATCCATCTCGAGGACATCGGCGCGCCGGAGTGCTTCGAGGTGGAGGAAGAGCTGACGAAGCGCCTGAAGAAGCCGGTGCTGCACGACGACCAGCACGGCACGGCGGTGGTGACGCTCGCGGCGCTCATCAGCGCTACCAAGCGGGTGAAGCGCGACATCAAATCCTCGGTGGTGGGCCAGATCGGCCTAGGCGCCGCCGGCATCGGTATCGTGCAGCTGCTGACGGGCTATGGCGTGAAGACCGTGCTGGGTGCCGACAAGCGCGAGGAAGCCTTGAGCCGCGTGGAGAAGATAGGCGGCAAGCGCGCGACCCTGGAGCAGGTGATGCAGCAGGCGGACATCGTCATCGCCACCACGGGTGTGAAGGGGCTCATCAAGCCCGAAATGGTGCGCAAGGGCCAGATCATCTTCGCGCTCTCGAACCCGGAAGCCGAGATCAGCGCACGCCAGGCGCTGGAAGCCGGCGCCGCCTATGCCACCGATGGGCGCAGCGTGAACAACGCGCTCGGCTACCCCGCGCTCTTCCGCGGCGCGCTCGATGCCCGCGCCAAACGCTTCACGGATGCGATGCTCTTCGCCGCCGCCACCAAGCTCGCGGAGCTGGCGCCGGCCCACGAACTCTTGCCGGAGCCCCTGGACCTGCACGTGCATGCGGCGGTGGCGGCAGCGGTGAAAGAGGCGGCTATCCGAAGCGGCGCCTGTAAGTAAGCGGTTTAAGGTAATGCCGTGGCGGCGGCTTCACTCAAGTCAGTACGCTAAGCCCAGTCTCTTGTAAGCGTCCGCCAGCAGCCACACCGGGCCGATGAGCAGGAACTGGAGATCCATGAAGAAGGAGGGCTTCTTGCCCTCGATCTTGTGGCCGATGAACTGCCCCACCCAGGCACCCGCGAAGATGGCGATGGAGGTCCAGAGCAATGGCCAGGGCAGGTGTGCGAGGCCCTCGAGCACCAGACACATGAGGGTGCTCACGATGAGCATGCCGGCGGCG
>DASYZF010000433.1:0-1585 GCA_035946515.1 Gammaproteobacteria bacterium
GAGCGGTGGAGAGCGGCGCTTACTTCTTCTTGTGCTCGGCGCGCGCCATCTGCACCAGGTGGTCCACGCACTGCATGATCATTTCGGAGGTCATGAACTGACCGGACGCTGTCTTGTAGCCCGCCCCGGTCTTCCACTTGCCGTCCACGATGATGGTGGGCACGGACATGACGTTGTAGCGGGTCTCGATGGCGGCCGCCTCGGAGAGGCGCGTCTGCACCGCGAAGGAGTTCCAGGCGTTGTCGAAGTCCTTGGGGGAGACGCCGAACTGGCCGAAGAAGCTGCGCAGCGCGTCGACGTCGGTGCGCAAAGCGTCCTGGTTGCCCAGGTGGATGGCGTTGAACAGCGGCTCATGGATCTTGTCGCCGATGCCGAGCACCTGGGCGGTGTAGAAGGCCTGGCCGTCGGTGTAGAACTCCGAGTCCTTGAACGCGCCGGGGACGCGGCGGAACAGCACGTCCCTGGGCTTGGCCTTCACCCAGGCCTCGAGGGTGGGTTCGAGGGCGAAGCAGTGCGGGCAGCCGTACCAGAAGAACTCCACCACCTCCACCTGGCCGGGCTTGGCCTCGGTGGGCATGGCAGGGTTCACCACGTCGTAGCTGTTGCCTTCCGAGAAGGTCGGCCCATCCGCGAGAGCGGCACCGGAGAGTAGGAACAGGAAGGGGACGATCAACCAACTGCGTTTCATCACACACCTCTCGATGCGCGGCCCTCGGGCCGCAGGGTTATTTCACGCTGGGCGGCAGCGCCGCCTGCTCCTGCTGCACCAGCTGATCCACGATCAGCATGATCTGGGAATAGGGCACGTTGAAGCCGCCGCCCGTGATCCATTTGCCGTTCACCACGAGGGTGGGCACGCCGTAGTCCACGAGGCCGTAGCGCTCCGCCATCACCTTGGCCTGCGCGATCTTCGCGTCCACGGCGGGCGAGGACCAGGTGTCAGCGAACTTCTTGCCGTCCACGCCGAAGGCCTGGGTGAAGAAGGCCTGGAAGTCGGCCTCGTTCTGCAGCGGGTGGTTGTTCTGGTGGATCTCGTTGAAGGTGGCCATGTGGGAGCGGGCCAGGAGACCCAGGGCGTCGGCGGTGTAGTAGGCGCGGGCGCCCGCTTCCCAGTCCGGCTCGAGGATGGCCGGCACGCGCCGCAGCACCACGTTGGCGGGTTTGCTGCGTTCCCAGGTCTCGAGGTAGGGCTCGAGGGCGTTGCAGTGCGGGCAGCCGTACCAGAAGAAATCCAGCACTTCGATCTGGCCCGGTTCGGTGGAGGTGGGCTGGGCCGGCAGCACCGGCTGGTAGTTCGTCCCTACCTTGTAGGCGGGCGCGGCGGGCTTGGCCGGGGCGGGGGCCGCGGCCTGCGCCAAGGCCGTGAACGACAGCGTGAACGCCAGGAGGGGTAGCCACTTCATGCCGACCTCGCTTGCTCTATGGATACCCAACGCGCCAAACCCATGGAGGGTGGACGCCCGGCGGGAGCTCGATCCCTCAGGGCGTGAGTTTGGCGGCGTGCAGGCCTTCGATGTAAGACGCCACCGCCTGCATCTCCGCCGGCGTGAGCCGGGAGGCGATGGTCTCCATCATCTTGTTGGGG
>DASYZF010000434.1:0-5632 GCA_035946515.1 Gammaproteobacteria bacterium
CGCACCACCATCACCGTGTGCCTGGTGATGGACAACTGCGCCACCTGGGCCCACGTGGGCGACAGCCGCATCTACCTCTTGCGCGACCACAAGGTGCTGACCCGCACCCGCGACCACAGCGCCGTGGAGCTCCTGGTGCAGCAGGGCCTGATCAAGGACGCGGACGTGCACACCCACCCCATGCGCAACTTCGTGGAACAGTGCCTCGGAGGCGAGCCGGAGATGCCCAACATCGCCATCGCCGAGCCACGCCAGCTCATGGCCGGCGACGTGACCCTGCTCTGCTCCGACGGCTTCTGGGCGCCCCTCGAGGAACCCCACGTGGCCGAGGAACTCTGCTCCGAGATCGAACTGCAGACCAACTTGGATCTGCTGGCGGCGGAAGCGGAGGAACATGCATCTCCTACCAGCGACAACGTGACCGCTGTCGCGCTCAAATGGATGGAATGATCCACCGACCCGTCCCTGGTACAGGGTCCAGCCCGGCCTGTCCTGGCCGGTCGTTCGCCGCATGCGGCTCACCCCACCAGCGACAATGTCACTGCTGTCGCGCTCAAGTGGATGAAATGAATCCGCTCTGATCTGCCCATCACGGGCAGCGCTTATAATCCCTTCCGAGTCCCGATTCCCTGGAGCCCGAACATGCGAGCCAACGGCCGCACCGCGCAGCAACTGCGCCCCGTCAGCCTCACCCGCCGCTACACCCGCCACGCCGAAGGCTCGGTGCTGGTGTGCTTCGGCGACACCCAGGTGCTGTGCACCGCCAGCGTGGAGGAGCGGGTGCCGGGCTTCCTGAAGGGCGCCGGCAAAGGCTGGATCACGGCGGAATACGGCATGCTGCCCCGGGCCACCCATACCCGCAGCGACCGGGAGGCCGCGCGCGGCAAACAGGGTGGCCGCACCCTGGAGATCCAGCGCCTCATCGGCCGCTCGCTGCGCGCCGTGGTGGACATGCAGGCCCTGGGCGAGCGCACCATCACCCTCGATTGCGACGTGCTGCAGGCGGACGGTGGCACCCGCACCGCTTCCATCACCGGCGCCTACGTGGCGCTCAAGGACGCGGTGGAGAGCCTGCGCGCCAAACAGCTCATCAAGACCGACCCGGTCTACGGCGCGGTGGCGGCGGTGTCGGTGGGCATCGTCGGCGGCGAGCCGGTGCTGGATCTCGACTACGGCGAGGACTCCCAGGCGGAGACGGACATGAACCTGGTCATGAACGACGCCGGCGCCTTCATCGAGGTGCAGGGCACGGCCGAGGGCCATGCCTTCCACCGCCACGAACTGGACGCCCTGCTCAAGCTCGCGGAGCAAGGCATCGCCGAACTCATCCGCAAACAACGCGAGGCCTTGTCCAAGTGAGGAAGGTCGTCCTCGCGACCAACAATGCCGGCAAAGCGAAGGAACTCAACGCCATGCTGAGCAGCCTCGACATGGAGATCGTGGCCCAGAGCGCGTTCAGCGTGCCCGAGGTGGAGGAGACCGGCCTCAGCTTCATCGAGAACGCCATACTCAAAGCCCGCAACGCCTCCGCCCACGCCGAGCTCCCGGCCATCGCCGACGATTCCGGCCTGGAAGTGGACGCACTGGAGGGCGCCCCAGGCATCCATTCGGCTCGCTATGCGGGGACGCCGTCCAACGACCGGGCCAACCTGGAGAAGCTGCTGAAGGCCATGCAGGAGGTGCCGGACTTCGGGCGTACCGCCCGCTTCCGCTCTGTGATCGTGTACCTGAAACACGCCAAGGATCCGGCGCCTCTGGTAGCTGAAGGTGTCTGGGAAGGTGTCATCCTGCGCGCACCGAAGGGCACGAACGGTTTCGGTTACGACCCGGTGTTCTGGGTGCCGGAGAAAGGCTGCTCCTCCGCGGAACTGCCGCCGGAAGTGAAGAACCAGCTCAGTCACCGCGGCCAGGCCCTGGCACGCCTCGTGGCTCATTTCCGCGCCCGCCACTAAACCATGAACCTGCGCTTTCAAAAAGCGATGGATTTTCCTTCCCAGCAAGGCGCGCACGGCCGAGGACCCGGAGCGTACTCCGATGGTACGTGAGGAGTCCGAGGCCGGGCGCAACGCCGCTGGGGAGGAAAAGACGCGCTTTTTGCTGCTGCCGCTGAGTCTTTACGTCCATCTGCCGTGGTGCGTAAAGAAATGCCCTTACTGTGACTTCAACTCCCATGGCCTCAAGGGCGTGCTGCCGGAAGCGGCCTACGTGGACGCCCTGCTCCGGGACCTGGATCAGGACCTGCCCCGGGTCACGGGCCGCAGGGTGGAGACCGTGTTCTTCGGCGGCGGCACGCCGAGCCTCTTCAGCGCCGGGGCCATCGCCCGTGTGCTGGAAGGAGCACGGGTGCGTCTGCCCTTCGCCCCCGGCGCGGAAGTGACGCTGGAGGCCAATCCGGGCACCGTGGAACACGGCCGCTTCGCCGAATACCGCGGCGCGGGTGTCACGCGGCTCTCCATCGGCGTGCAGAGCTTCGACGCACGGGCCCTCAAGGTGCTGGGCCGCATCCACAGCAGCGGCGAGGCGGAACGCGCGGCCGAGGAAGCCCATACGGCCGGGCTCGCCAACTTCAACCTGGACCTCATGTACGCCCTGCCGGAGCAGACCCAGGAGGAAGCGCTGGCGGACGTGCGCCGGGCCATGGCCCTCTACCCCGCCCATCTCTCCCACTATCAGCTCACCCTGGAACCCAACACCCTGTTCCATGCCCACCCGCCCACGCTCCCCGATGAAGAGACGGCCTGGGCCATGCAACAGGACTGCCAGGCGGCGCTCGCCGCCGGCGGTTATGGGCAATACGAGATCTCGGCCTACGCCCAGACGGGTCGCCAGTGCCGCCACAACCTCAACTACTGGCGTTTCGGCGACTACCTAGGCATCGGTGCAGGGGCCCACGGCAAGCTCACGGACGCCGCCGGCGTCGTGACCCGTCTCTGGAAGGTCAAACACCCTGAGAGCTATCTCAAGACCGCCGGTGACCCGAAGTGCCTGGGCGGCCTGAACACAGTGAGCCCCGAGGACCTGGGCTTCGAATACATGCTGAACCGCCTGCGCCTCATGGCGGACTTCGATCCGGCCGAGTTCGAAGTAGCGACGGGCCTCGATGCCGGGCTGCTCGGCCCCGGACTTGAGCGCGCCCAGTCCCTGGGGCTCATGGAACCCATCCCGGGCGGCTGGCGGATCACGCCCCGGGGCCAGGCCTATCACAATGACCTGCAATCAGTGTTCCTGCCCGGGGCCGGTACGGCCTAGACTTTGGACAGGCATACCCTCGTGGAGTCATGATGCAGCCATGAGCGATTACCAACCCATCGCTTGCGGGCTCCACAGCCGCTACGAACTCGCCATCATGCATCGCATGCCCCTCACCCTCTGCTGGCGGGGCAACGACGGCCTGAGCCATCTCGAGACCCTGCTGCCGGAAGACCTTGAGACCCTCAACGGCGAAGAGTTCCTGGTGTTTAGGAACCACGCCGGCGAGCGCATGAAAGTGCGCCTCGACCGCATCACCGCCATCCATTCCGAGCAATTTGAGGCGATCACCTGAATCGGTTTTCGGCGCCGTAACAAGAGGTTATACACACTTGTTTGGCACCGTCATGAGCCGTGGAACGCGCTTAGGTACTCTCTCCGACCTATGTCTTCATTAAGTCGTAACTTATTGTTTTATATTAATATTTCAGTTGGACATCTTTTGTCCCAAATGTGTAATCTGCATAAATCCCCCGATGAGAAACCCCTGGGACAAGAATTCATCCACAGAGTTATCCACATATTTTGTGGAAAAGGGTGATTTCGGTAGACAGGGCAGGCACTTAACCAAGTTTCTTGAGGGAGAAGCTTATTTGCCGCCATTAAGCCTCAGGCGGCCTTGAGAGAAGCCCGCAGCGCTCCCATATACGGCCTTGCCCCTACACCGGCCGCACGCTATGATGCGCGCCCTTTTGAACGGCCCCGATCGCAGTCCCTGCAGAGGTTTCCATGAAAGCTAGCATCCATCCCGACTACAAAGACATCACCGTCACCTGCAGCTGCGGCAACACCTTCGGGACCCGTTCGACGCTCGGCCATGACCTGCACGTGGAAGTGTGCTCGAGCTGCCACCCGTTCTTCACGGGCAAGCAGAAGATTGTGGACACCGCCGGCCGTGTGGACAAGTTCCGCAAGAAGTACGCGCGCGGCGGCAAGACCGCGGCCTGACCCTCTCCGCGGCGCGCCGCGGGCAACAGATCCGAGACCCAAGACGATGCAGCCTCCAGGCTGCGTCGTCGTTTCTGCGTCCCCCTAGGGGTCACACGCCCGACTCGCCACGGGCATATAATGGGCGGATAGGCCGAGTCCAGGCCCGGCCCTAAGCCATACCGACGTGTTCCATCCCCCGCGGGCCGCAGAAGCCGCCCCAGGGACGACTCTGCGCCTTCAGGAGAACGGCCATGGCCAAGACCTACAAGATCAGCGACGCCGCCGGCAAGACCACCGAGATGCCGCTGCGCGAGGGGACCCTCGGGCCCGGGACCCTGGACATCGCTGCGCTCTACAAGGAGCAGGGGATCTTCACCTTCGACCCCGGCTTCATGTCCACGGCGAGCTGCGAGAGCAAGATCACCTACATCGACGGCGACCAGGGCGTGCTGCTCTACCGCGGCTATCCCATCGAACAGCTGGCCGAGAAGAGCACCTACCTCGAGATCTGCTACCTCATCCTCTACGGCGAGCTGCCCACCCAGGCGCAGCTCAACACCTTCACCCACTCCATCCAGCACCATTCGCTGGTGAACGAGGCGGTGCTGAAGTTCTTCGGCGGTTTCCACTACGACGCCCACCCCATGGCCATGATGACCGCCGTGGTGGGCTCGCTGTCGGCCTTCTACCCGACCACCACCGACATCCATAACCCCAAGCACCGGGACGTGTTCGCGCACCGCATCCTCGCCAAGATGCCGACGCTGGCGGCCGCGGTGTACAAGCACAGCATCGGCCAGCCCTTCGTCTACCCGCGCAACGACCTGGACTACTGCAGCAACCTGCTCAACATGCTGTTCTCGGTGCCGGCCGAGCCTTACAAGGTGGACCCGGTGGCGGCCGAAGCCCTGGACCTCCTGTTCATCCTGCACGCCGACCACGAGCAGAACGCCAGCACCTCCACGGTGCGCCTGGCGGGCAGCTCCGGCACCAACCCCTATGCGGCCATCGCCGCCGGCATCGCCACCCTCTGGGGCCCGGCCCACGGCGGCGCCAACGAGGCGGTGCTGGACATGCTGCGGGAGATCGGCAGCGTCAAGAACATCGACGCCGCCATCGCCAAGGCCAAGGACAAGAACTCGGGTTTTCGGCTCATGGGCTTCGGCCACCGGGTCTACAAGAACTACGACCCGCGCGCCAAGATCATCCGCGCCACCTGTCACAAAGTGCTGCAGAAGCTCGGGCGCGACGACGACCCCCTGCTCGAGCTCGCCATGCGCCTGGAGGAGATCGCGCTCAAGGACAGCTACTTCATCGAGAAGAAGCTCTACCCGAACGTGGATTTCTACTCCGGCATCATCTACAAGGCGCTCAACATCCCGGTGAACATGTTCACGGTGATGTTCGCCATCGCCCGCACCGTGGGCTGGGTGGCGCACTGGCAGGAGATGAT
>DASYZF010000435.1:0-2913 GCA_035946515.1 Gammaproteobacteria bacterium
AAGGCGCATGAACCAGCCACGATCCGATGCCGCGAAGAACCGCCCCATGATGGCGCGGCTGCGCCGCTACATCTTCACCGGCCTGATCGTGTGGATGCCGCTGACCATCACCATCATCGTCTTCCAGTTCATCTTCGGCTACGCCGACAACCTGCTGTTGCTCCTGCCCGACGCCTGGCAGCCGAAGGCGCTGTTCGGCTTCAACATCCCGGGCCTGGGCGTGGCCGTGGTGCTCATCATCCTGTTCCTGACGGGCTTCCTGGCCAGCAACTACCTCGGGCGCGTCCTGCTCAGCCTCGGTAGCGAGCTCATGGAGCACATCCCCGTGGTGCGTTCGGTGTACTCGGCGGTCAAGCAGATCTCCGACACCCTGTTCACCAACCAGGGCAGGTCCTTCAGCAAGGTGGTGATGATCCGCTACCCCCAGAAGGACACCTGGAGCCTGGCCTTCCAGACCAGCGAGAGCCTGGGCGAGGTGAACATGAAGATGCCAGGCCACATGGTCAGCGTCTTCGTGCCCACCACCCCCAACCCCACCTCCGGGTTCCTGCTCATGGTCTCCCGGGAGGACATGATCGAGCTCGACATGAGCGTCGACGACGCTCTCAAGATGATCATCTCCCTGGGCGTCATCGTGCCGCCCTGGCCCAAGCCCTCCAAGGATGGGGCCGATTCCGAGCTTGCGCCGGGCCGGTCCGAACCTTAATATTCCGCGCCCCGAACGGCTCCTTTGCCCCAGAAACCCGGAATTTCCATGCGTAGCCATTATTGCGGCCAGGTCAACGAATCCCTGCTCGACCAGGAGGTCCGCCTCGCGGGCTGGGTGCACCGCCGGCGCGACCACGGCGGGGTGATCTTCGTGGACCTGCGCGACCGCGACGGCCTGGTGCAGGTGGTGTTCGACCCGGATCGGGCCGAGCTGTTCGCCGAGGCCGAGAAGCTGCGCAGCGAATACGTGGTGAGCGTGAAGGGCAAGCTGCGGATGCGCCCGCAGGGCACCGAGAACGCCCACCTCGCCAGCGGCAAGGTGGAGCTCCTGGCCCTCGAGATGCAGCTCCTGAACCGCGCCGAGACCCCCCCGTTCATGCTGGACGAGGAGGACGTGAACGAGGAGCGCCGCCTCCAGTACCGCTATATCGACCTGCGCCGTCCGGTCATGCAGCAGCGCCTGCGCCTGCGCCATCGGATCGTGAGCACCCTGCGCCGCTACCTGGACGAGCAGGGCTTCGTGGACCTGGAGACCCCGATCCTCACCAAGCCGACGCCGGAAGGGGCGCGCGACTACCTGGTGCCGAGCCGCACCCACCCGGGGCGTTTCTTCGCGCTGCCGCAGTCGCCGCAGATCTTCAAGCAGCTCTTCATGATGTCGGGTTTCGACCGCTACTATCAGATCGCGCGCTGCTTCCGCGACGAGGACCTGCGCGCCGACCGTCAGCCGGAGTTCACCCAGCTCGACATCGAGACCTCGTTCCTGGACGAGGAGCAGATCACCGGCATCATGGAAGGCATGATCCGCCACACCTTCAAGCAGGTGTTGGGCGTGGACCTGCCCGATCCCTTCCCGCGCCTCAGCTACGACGAGGCCATGCGCCGCTACGGTTCGGATAAGCCGGACCTGCGCATCCCGCTCGAGCTCGTGGACGTGGCGGATCTGGTCAAGACCTGCGACTTCAAGGTGTTCGCCGGTCCCGCCAACGACCCGGCCGGCCGCGTCACCGCGCTGCGGTGCCCCAAGGGCGGCGACATGCCGCGCAGCGAGATCGACGACTGCACCGCCTACGTGGCGCGCTACGGCGCCAAGGGCCTCGCCTATATAAAGGTGAACGACATCGCCAAGGGCCGCGAGGGGCTGCAGTCACCCATCGTGAAGTTCCTCTCCGACGAGGCCATCACCGGCATCCTCAAGCGCACCGGCGCTGAGAACAACGACGTCATCTTCTTCGGTGCCGACAAGGCCCGGGTGGTGAGCGACGCCCTGGGTGCGCTGCGTCTCAAGCTCGGCCACGACCGCGGCCTGGTGAAGGAAGGCTGGGCGCCCCTGTGGGTGGTGGAGTTCCCCATGTTCGAGTGGGACGAGAAGGACAAGCGCTGGGTGTTCCTGCATCATCCCTTCACGGCCCCGCGCATCGACGACCCCGAGGCCCTGGCCAAGGACCCGGCCGGCATCCGTTCCCGCGCCTACGACATGGTGCTGAACGGCACCGAGCTCGGCGGCGGCTCCATCCGCATCCACCGCCAGGACATGCAGTCCGCGGTGTTCCGCATGCTCGGCATCAACGACGAGGAGGCCCGGGAGAAGTTCGGCTTCCTCCTGGACGCGCTCAAGTTCGGCTGCCCGCCCCACGGCGGCCTCGCCTTCGGCGTGGATCGGCTGGTGATGCTCATGACGGGCTCACCCAACATCCGCGAGGTCATCGCCTTCCCCAAGACCCAGACCGCGTGGGATCCGCTCACGGATGCCCCCGGCCAGGCCAACGATGCCCAGCTCAAAGAGCTGCACATCCGCCTGCGGCTGCCTCAGACCGAGCCGAAGGCGCCCTGAGCGTAAGACTCCCTCAACGTATGCTGAAAAGCCCATCCGTGGACTTTTCAGCTCGCCGGGCAAAAACGTGGTTTTGCCCGGCTCCATTCCCCTGACGGGGAATGTGCGGCCCATCCCTGGGCCGCAATCCAACCGGTGTCTATGAGCGCATTCAAACGTCCCGAATCGGTCCTGATCATCGTGCACACCGGCGATGGCCAGGTACTGCAACTCCTGCGCCGCGAGCCGCAAGGCTTCTGGCAGTCCGTCACCGGCAGCCTCGTGCCCGGCGAGTCGCCGCTGAAAGCGGCGCTCCGGGAAGTGCGGGAGGAGACCGGCCTCGATGCGGGCATGGGGCTCACCGACAGCGGCGTCATCAATCGCTATCCCAT
>DASYZF010000436.1:0-12026 GCA_035946515.1 Gammaproteobacteria bacterium
CCACTTCGATGTGCCCAGGGACAGGGAGCGCGGGTTCAAGGCCCCGTTCCCAGCGGCCGTTTTCCAGGCTGAAACCGCAGTTCTTGTAGACCTCGCGGCACAACAGGTTCAACTCGGTCTCCACCAGCACCGCGCTGCAGCGCGTAGCCCCGTGTTCGCCCAGGCGGCGCAGCACTTCGGCGATCGCCGCCGACTCCACGTCCATGCCCGCCACCCGGCAGCTCATCACGAATTGCTCGATGCAGGCATCCTGCACCACCAGCGCCCCGACGGTGCCGTAGGCCGTGAAACGGTCCTTGACGTTGAAGCTGAAGAGCCTCGTACCTTTCGCCAGGGCAGCACCGAGTTCCTGCTCGGTCCAGCGCTTGCCGGTGGTGTTGAACTGGTTGGTCTTGTTGATGAGTTCCAGTGCGCGCGGGAAGCCCGCATGCTTGGGGCCGTCCAGTTCCTGCATGGCGAACTGCAGCGAGAGGGAAGCGAGGAAGTCTTCCCGCGACATCTGCTGGCGCTGGGTCTCGCGCTCCACTTGGGCGCGCATCATGTCGCCGCGTGCGGCGGATTCGGCGGTGACGCCGGCCACCTGGGTCTCGGCGGACCAGAGCAGTATGCGGCGCCACAGGTAGGGGTTGGAGCCCATCAGCCGGATCTCGGGGAAGGCGGCCTTCACGCTGGCACGCTCCACCGGGTTGTCGTCCACGAACAGCACGTTGCGCGGCAGCAGGTTCATCTCGCGCAGGATCTCCTGGATGTTCTCCACCTTGGGTCGCCAGTTGATCTTGCGGCTGGCGAAATCGTCCAGACTGATCCTGGCACCCATGATCTCGCCCCAGAGCTGGCGGATGCGGCCCTCGTCGTTCTTGCTGGCGAGGGCGAGCAGGACGCCGCGGCGTTTGAGGTAGCCCAGGGCTTCCACGATGCCGAGCGGCCAGCCGGCCATCTCGGTGTCGGCGCCATCCGCTTTCTC
Source organism: Gammaproteobacteria bacterium (assembly GCA_035946515.1). GTDB lineage: Bacteria > Pseudomonadota > Gammaproteobacteria > Natronospirales > REEB76 > DASUBN01. The sequence continues at coordinate 965 of DASYZF010000436.1, forward strand.
GGCGGCGACGCCGCGCCACAAGGTGTCGTCGATGTCCATGATCACGAGCTTGACCATGTCCACCTGGCGGATGGTGCGGTACATGGAGATGAGTTCGTTCCAGAGCGTCATCAGGTACTCGTAGTTCCTGATGCTGTAGAGCCCGGTCATCTGCGGCACGGGCTCCAGCCGTTCCTTGTCGTGGGCCAGGTCGGCGTTGGACAGGGCGGCGCCGTGGTTGAGCTGGCAGACCGGGTCATCCTGGAAGTAACGGCGGCCGTAGGTGCTGACGAGCTGATCGATGTCCAGGAGATGGGTGTTGCGGTACTTGCGCAGCTCTCCCGCCAGGAACTCGTTCAACTTCTCCGTGAAGTAGCCGAAGTTGCGCAGGTCGTAGCGCGGCAGCAGGCGGCCCAGCGGGTTCTGCTGCGGCACCATGAAGTTGCAGACGAAGCTCAGGATGCCGTGGTCGGTGTTCCAGCGCATCGCTGCCGCCAGGAACTGGGTGATACGCTGCTGCGAGTCGGCGAGCAGGGCTTCATAGGCAGCCAGGTCCTCGTAACCCAGCCGGAAGTAGGCATTGTCTGGCACGATCGCGCGGATCGGCAGCTGCACCACCTGGAAGTCGTAGTCCTCGGGCGGCTGCGGCGGACGCTCCGAGAGCTGGGTGAAGTTGTTGAACAGGAGGAAGTCCGCGGGGCAGCCGTTCTCCGCGCTCTTGAAGGCGGCGGGCCAGCCGGAGGCGAGGCAGGAGCCGATAACGATGATGCGCTTCGGTTGGGTGGGGGTGACCACGAGGTCCTGGGGACAACGGAACACGCGGTCGTGGATCTTCGGCGTGACGGCTTGGGGCTTGGCGCGAAACAGACGGAACAAGGGCGTGCTCACTGTGTAGGGCAGGCGGTGGGGGCGATGAGGTTAGCACCCGCAAGACGGGCTTGTGAAGCGCATCCGGCTGCGCCTGTCTCGGGTCCGCGGTGCCGTGTAGAATCGCCCTTATATTTAGATGCTCGTTGGCCGGACAACGGCCTCCGCGACCCTCCCTCCTGCGGCCCCCTTGGGCACCGGCAGCGCGCACCGGGTCCGCCGCACAGGAGTTGGGGTATGCAAGGTCGAAATCTGCGTCAACGATTCCCGGTGCGGAGCTGGTTGCGGCGACTGGCGGCGGGCCTCGTCCGCCGCGACAGTGCTCGCGACGGCCAGGTCGCGGTGTTTGCTGCTGCGGGACCCATGCCGCGCGAGGCGGCTCTGTGGCACAAGAGCGGCGCCGATCCCCATGCTCCCGGCGGTCTCTACGCCTTCCAGCGGCTGCGGCAGCCGTATTTCATCCCCTACACCGGCAATTCCTTCAAGCTCGCCAAGTCCGACGCGGTGTTCGCCATCGGTTCCTGTTTCGCCCGCGGCATCGAGAGCGCGCTCAAGCTGCGCGGCTTCCGGGTGGAGAGCGCCGCCACGGACTTCGACCGGTTCCCGGTAGTCGGCGACAGGAAGGTTACGGCCCTGGGATTCACCAACAAATACACGGTCCACTCCATACTCAACGAATTCCGCTGGGCCCTGGATCCGGCGGCTGCGCGCTTCCCGGAAGCGAGCCTGGTGGAACTGGGCGCGGGCCATTGCGTGGACCCGCACATCAACCCGACATTGCAGGCGGCGGACCGCGCCGGGACCCTGGAACGGCGTCGGATCATCGGCGAGGTCAACGCGCGGGTGAGCCGCTGCCGTGTGGTGCTCCTCACCCTGGAGCGGGTGGAGGGCTGGTACGACACCGGGGCCGGAGTGCATCTCAACATTACTCCGACCCGGGAGATGAAGCAGCTGTTCCCGGGGCGCTATCGCCCCGTGACCAGCAACCATCAAGAGACGCTGCAAGCCCTCGAGGGCATCCACGCGCTGCTCGCCGCCCACGGGCACCCAGACTTCCACGTCGTGGTCACCACCTCACCCATCCCGCTGCAGGCCACACACAGCGGCCACGACGTGGTGGTGGCCAATGCATACTCGAAGGCCACGCTGCGGGCCGCCTCCCAGGATTTCGCCTCGGCCCACGCCAACGTAGAGTACTTCCCGAGCTATGAGATGGTGGTGAACTCCGGGCGCGATGTCGCCTGGGAGGAGGATCTGAAGCACGTCCAGGGCCTTATGACCAATCGCATCATGGACCTGTTCATGCACAGCTTCGTGGCAGGCGACCATGGCTGAGGCCCGCATCTGTGCAGTCGTGGTCAACTACAACGCCGGCCCCCTGCTGGCCGAGCTCGCGACCTCGCTGGCCGGTCAGCCGGGCTTGAGCGAGCTCATCGTGGTGGACAACGCTTCCAGCGACGGCAGCCTCGGGCTCCTGGAAGCGGGGCAGATCCGGGGAATACCGCTGCGGGTGGTGAAGAACCTGGACAACCGTGGTTTCGCCGCCGCCTGCAACCAGGGCGCGGCTCTCGCCGGTGGCCGCCATCTTTTGTTCATCAACCCCGACTGCCGTATGGCCGCAGGTGCGCTCGCCCGTCTCACGGCGCTCCTGGAATCGCACCCGGACGCAGGCATGGCGGGTCCGCTGATCCTCAACGCCGACGGCAGCGAGCAACGCGGCTGTCGGCGCTACCTTCCGGATCCGCGTCGCGCTTTGATGCGGGTGTTGGGTCTGGGTAAACCCGACGCCGCTGGCCGCGTGGCGGCCTTCGATCTCGCCGGTACGCCCTTGCCCGCAGGGCCGGCGGAGGTGGAAGCCATCTCGGGTGCCTGCATGCTGGTGCGCAGCGAGGCATTCGAGGAGCTCGACGGCTGGGACGAAGGTTATTTCCTGCATTGCGAGGATCTCGATCTGTGCCTGCGCATTGGGCGCGCCGGTTTCAAGGTCATGTTCGTGCCGGACGCAGTGGTGAATCACGCGCAAGGCGCCTCCAGCCGCCGGCGTCCCGTGTTCGTGCTCTGGCACAAGCACCGCGGCATGTGGCGCTATTTCTCCAAGTTCCAGCGGGCGGCGAGTCCTCTCTGGCTCGTGGCCCTGGTCTGGTTCGGGATCTGGTGCCGGTTCCTCATGCTCACTCCCGTGGTCTGGCTCGGCTCTTTCAGCGGCGATCATGCTCGTGGCGCTTGAATCCGGCTTCGCCGTAGCCGCTGCGTTCGCGGCGAGCGCACTGGTCAGTGGCGTCTTCGCCCGCTACCGGGGCCGCTGGGCGCTCATGGACCTGCCTAACCATCGTTCCCTGCACGCAGATGCGACGCCGCGCTCCGGCGGCATCGGCATACTCGCGGGCCTGTTCGCGGGTGCGGTCCTGGCCGGCATGAGCGCGCTGCCTGGAGCGGGGTGGTCGTTGTCAGCGTTCTTCCTCGTGGCCGCCGTCTCCTTCGGCGACGATGTCTATGGCCTGCCTCCCTACGCGCGCTTCCTGGTGCACGCCATCGCTGCGGCGCTGCTAGTGTTCCCCGCCGGCTACAAGCTTTCCGTCATCGCGCTGCCCGGCGTGGACTTGCATGCGCCAGTGTGGCTGTTGGATGGCATCAGCCTCCTGTTCGTCATCTGGATGGTGAACCTCTACAACTTCATGGACGGCCTGGATGGCCTTGCCGGGGGCATGGCTTGCTTCGGTTTCGGCACCCTGGCGCTGCTCGGTGCGCTGGCCGGTGCGCCGGGCTATGCGGTTGCCGCGCTCATGGTGGCGGCCGCCACCGCCGGTTTCCTGCCAACCAATTTCCCGCCGGCGCGTCTTTTCATGGGTGACTTGGGTTCCGGCAGCCTGGGTTTCTTGGGAGCGCTGTTCCTGCTCTGGGGGGATAGCGCCGGCCTGTTCCCGCTGTGGCTGGGCGGCATGGTGTTCTCGCCCTTCATCGTGGACGCCACCTGGACCGTGATCCGGCGCTGCGCCGAGGGTAAGAAGCCCTGGCAGGCCCACCGGGAGCACTTCTATCAGCGTCTGGTGGGGTTGGGCTGGAGCCACCGCCGCACAGTGCTGTGGGCTTATGCCCTTATGTTAAAATGTAGCTTGCTCGCGGTGGCTTGCTTTTGTTTCACTGGCACCGGAGTACGGGGGATATTGTTGGGGTGGCTAGCGGCGGTCTATCTCGCGCTCATCGCGGTCATCAAGACCATGGAGCGCAGGCGCACGTCGCGCTGAAGAGCGGTACGAAACATGGATGCTAGAGCAGAAGGATGGCTGGTGTTACGCAGCCGCTGGACGGTGTTCCTGCACGATTTGTTGTGGATACCGCTAGCGGTGCTGCTCGCGTACTGGATCCGCTTCAACCTGACCCCGATCCCGCGGATGTATTTCAGCGGCATGGCGCTCATCGTCGGCCTGGCGGTGCCGTTCCATGCCCTCAGCTTCTGGCTGTTCGGTTGCTACCGCGGCATCTGGCGCTATGCTTCCATCCCCGATCTCGTCCGCATCCTCAAGGCCGTGGGGCTGGGTGCCATCGCCACCTTCCTGGGCGCATTCCTGTTCCAGCGCCTCGAGGGCGTGCCGCGTTCGGTGCTGGTGCTCTATCCCATCCTGCTCGGCCTCGGTCTCGGCGGCAGCCGCCTCCTGTACCGCATCTTCAAGGATCGCTGGATCTCCCTCGGCGACGCCGCCGCGGAGCGTGCGCTCGTGGTGGGTGCCGGCCGCGCCGGCGAACTCTTGATACGTGACCTGCGCCGCCACGGCCCCTTCCTGCCGGTGGCGCTGGTGGACGACGATCCCGGCAAGCAGGGTCACGAGGTGCAAGGCGTGCGCGTGCGCGGCCGCCTGAGCGACATCGCGCGGCTGGTACGCGCCTACGACATCCAGATCGTACTCATCGCCATGCCTTCCGCCTCACGCAAGACCATGGACAAGGTGGTACAGGTCTGCAACGAGGTGCAGGTGCCGTGCCGCACGCTGCCGGGGCTGTCTGAGCTCGCCGACGGCCGGGTCGAGGTCTCGCGCCTCAGGCCCGTCACGGTGGAAGACCTGCTGGGTCGCGATCCGGTGGTCCTCGACAGCCATGCCATCTCCGAGTTCCTGCGCGGCAAGCGCGTGCTGGTGACGGGCGGCGGCGGGTCCATCGGCGCCGAGCTCTGCCGCCAGATCAGCCGCCACGAGCCGGCCTTGCTCGCGATCCTGGACAACAGCGAATACAACCTCTACCTCATCGACCAGGAACTGGCCGCGAACGCGCCACAGATGGTTTTCTCCAGCGCCCTCGGTAGCGTCCAGGATGAATCGGCGGTGGAGAGCCTGTTCGCCCAGGTGAAGCCGGAAGTCATCTTCCATGCCGCCGCCTACAAGCACGTGCCTATCGTCGAGGACAACGTGGTCGAGGGCATACGCAACAACATCTTCGGCACCCGCGTGATGGCGGACGCGGCGCTGCGCCACGGTGTCGACAAGTTCGTGCTCATCTCCACCGACAAGACCGTGAACCCCACCAACGTGATGGGGACCACCAAGCGCGTGGCGGAACTCTACTGCCAGGCCCTGAACCGTGAGGAAGGCACGCACTTCATCACCACCCGGTTCGGCAACGTGCTGGCCTCTTGCGGCTCTGTGGTGCCGCTGTTCGAGCGCCAGATCGCGGCTGGCGGCCCGGTGACGGTCACCGATCCGGACATCACCCGCTACTTCATGACCATCCACGAGGCCGCGAGCCTTATCCTCCAGGCAGGAGCCATCGGCCGGGGCGGTGAGATCTTCGTGCTCGACATGGGGGAGCCGGTGCGTATCCGCGACCTGGCCGAGAAACTCATCCAGCTTTCGGGCCTGCGCCCCTACCAGGACATCCAGATCGTTTACACGGGGCTGCGCCCCGGCGAGAAGATGCACGAGGAGTTGTTCTACACCCGCGAGGAGCTGCAGGGGACCACCCACCCGAAGCTGCTGCTCGCGAACTCCATGCCCGCCACCCTGGCCGGGATGCAGGCCGATCTCAGCATGCTCTATGAAGCGGTGGGGAAGGGCGATGCGGACCGCGCCAGGGGCCTGCTGTGCTCACTGGTGCCGGAGTTCACGCCCCAGGCTGAGACCGGTTCCAATCGCCAGCCGGCGCGCGCCGTACTGAGGCTGGTAAAGACCTGAATCGGCCGGAGTCCCGCCCGGACTATAATCCCGCTCCCCATAACGCCCCGGCGACGCTCGTGCGTCGCACGCCGAAGCATGGCACGCCCTAAGAAGACATGACCGACAAACATACGAACCACGGTCCCCATCCCCGGGCGGCTTCCGCCTTCAAGGCCTACGACATCCGCGGCCGGGTGCCCGACGAGTTGGATGCGGATGTGGCCTACGCCATCGGCCGTGCCTTCGTGGAGCTCACGGCGGTGAAGCGGGTGGTGGTGGGGCAAGACGCGCGCCTCTCGAGCCCCGAGCTCTCCGCGGCGGTGGCGGAGGGTCTCATGGATGCAGGTACGGACGTATACGACATCGGGCTCTGCGGTACGGAAGAGGTGTACTTCGCGGTATTCCACCGCGGCATGGCCGGCGGCATCATGGTCACTGCCAGCCATAACCCCATGGGCTACAACGGCATGAAGTTGGTGCGCGAGGACGCGAAGCCCGTGAGCGGCGACAGCGGCCTCGGTGCCATCAAGGAGCGGGTCACCGCCGGTGCCGGCTGGCGCGCGTCTCCCCGCCGCGGCAAGCTCCACAAGCTCGATACGCGCCGCGACTATGTGCGGCATCTCCTGGGGTATGTGGACCGGCATGCCCTCAAACCACTCACCATCGTCTGCAACGCCGGCAACGGCTGCGCCGGTCCCGTCATCGACGCGCTGGAGCGCGAGCTGCCGTTCAAGCTCATCAAGCTGCAGCACGAGCCGGACGGGAGTTTCCCGAACGGCATCCCCAACCCGCTCTTGCCCGAGAACCGGGCGGTCACGGCGGAGGCGGTGCGCGCGCACGACGCCGACCTGGGGCTCGCCTGGGACGGCGACTTCGATCGCTGCTTCTTCTTCGACGGCGAAGGCGGTTTCGTGGAAGGTTATTACCTGGTGGGCCTCTTGGCGCGCACGCTCCTCGCGCGGCATCCGGGTGCGAAGATCGTCCACGATCCGCGCCTCACCTGGGGCACCATCGCCGCGGTAAAGGCCGCCGGCGGGCTGCCGGTGTTGAGCAAGACCGGTCATGCCTTCATCAAGGAGCGCATGCGCCTGGAGGACGCTATCTACGGCGGCGAGATGAGCGCTCACCATTATTTCCGCGACTTCCGTTATTGCGACAGCGGCATGATCCCCTGGCTCCTGGTGGCCGAACTCGTGAGCCGCAGCGGGCAGAGCCTGAAGCAACTGGTGGCGGCCCAGCAGGCGGCCTATCCCGTGAGCGGCGAGATCAACCGTACGGTCGGCGACCCCGACCGGGTAATCGCCGCGGCCGAGGCGGCCTACCTGCCGCGGGCTACCCGCATGGACCAGGTGGATGGCTTGAGTCTCGAGTACCCGGATTGGCGTTTCAACCTGCGCAGGTCCAACACCGAGCCCATCCTGAGGCTCAACGTGGAATCCCGGGGAGATGCCGCCCTGATGCAGGCCAAGACCGCGGAACTGCTCGCGCTGATTGATGCCGCCGGGGCCGCGCGCTAACCTGCTCCCCTGAGGAACCCATGCTAGTCCCCGTCATCATCTCCGGCGGTGCGGGCACGCGGCTCTGGCCCGTGTCCCGCGAAGCCCGCCCCAAGCCCTTCATGAAAGTGAAGGACGGCTTGACGCTGCTGCAGAGCACGCTGCTGCGCTCCGCCGCCGTGGCGGGCGGCGCTCCGATCCTGGTGGTCACCAACGGCGACCATTATTTCCAGAGCTGCGAGCAGCTCGAGGCGGTGCGCACCCGGTTGGGCAGATCCCTGGTCTCCTTCCTGCTGGAGCCCGTGGGGCGGAACACCACCGCCGCCATCGCCATGAGCGCCTTCGCGGCCCGGGATCGCCATGGCCCCGAGACCGTGCTGCTGGCGCTGCCGGCGGACCACCTGGTGGGAGACCTGGCGGCCTTCGAGCGCGCGGTGGCGACCGCACTCCCATCCGCTGCGCGCGGCGACTTCGTGACTTTCGGCATCGTGCCCACGGGCCCGGAGACCGGTTACGGGTACATCGAATGCACCGGCGCCTGGAAGCAGGGTGCGGTGGCGGGCGTGAAACGGTTCGTGGAGAAACCTGACTTCGAGCGCGCCAAGGCCTTCGTGGCATCCGGCAACCATCTCTGGAACTCCGGTATGTTCTGCTTCCGGGCTGATGCCATCCTCGCCGGCGTCGAGCGTCACGCCCCGGAGATCTTCGACCGGGTACGGGAGTCCTGGCGCTTGAGTCAGGCGGCCGCCCCGAGCAAGACCGATGCCCTGCGCATCGAGCCCGCGGTGTTCGCCAAGGTTCCCGCCATCTCCATAGACTACGCGGTGATGGAGAAGGCTGACAACGTCAAGGTCATCCCCAGCGACTTCGGCTGGAGCGATATCGGCTCCTGGCGTTCCATCAGCGAGCTCGTCCCACCTGACGGGCAGGGCAACAAGGTGGTGGGCGAAGCGGTGCTGGTGGAAGCCAGCAACACCTATATACAGGGCGAGGACCGCGTGATCGCCGCCGTGGGCGTCGAGAACCTGATCGTGGTGGACACGCCCGATGCGCTGCTCGTGGGGCATCGCGACAAGATGCAGCTGGTCAAGGATGTGGTCGAGAAGCTGCGCATCGACGGCCACGAGTCCGCCAAGTGGCACCGCACCGTGCATCGGCCCTGGGGCACCTACACCGTGCTGGGACAGGGGCCCCACTACAAGATGAAGAGCATCATGGTGAAGCCCGGCGCTTCCCTATCCCTGCAGATGCACAGGCACCGCAGCGAACACTGGGTGGTGATTGCGGGCACCGCCGAGGTGGTTAACGGCGACTCCACCCTGACGCTGCAGAAGGACCAGTCCACCTACATCCCTGCCGGCCACAAGCACCGGCTCAGCAACCCGGGTGGGGAGGATCTCGTCATCATCGAGGTGCAGACCGGCGACTACCTGGAAGAGGACGACATCGTCCGCTTCGACGATGCCTACGGCCGCCGGACGGGCAACCCATGAGCGGGCGCGTCTACATCAAGACCTTCGGCTGCCAGATGAACGAGTACGACTCGACCAAGATGGTCGAGGTGCTGCAGGCTTCCAATGGTTATGTGGTCACGGGAATCCCCGAAGAAGCCGACGTGATCCTGCTCAACACCTGTTCGGTGCGCGAGAAGGCCCAGGAGAAGGTGTTCTCCCAGCTCGGCCTGTGGCGTCAGCTCAAGGCGGAACGTCCCAGCCTCGTGATCGGTGTTGGCGGCTGCGTCGCAAGCCAGGAGGGAGCGGGCATCGTCGAGCGTGCGCCCTTCGTGGATCTGGTCTTCGGTCCCCAGACCTTGCATCGCCTGCCGGAGATGCTGGAGGAGACGCGCCGCACCCACCGGCCCGTGGTGGACATCTCCTTTCCGGAGATTGAGAAGTTCGACAAGCTGCCGCCGCCCCGGGCCGAAGGAGCCACCGCCTTCGTGTCCATCATGGAGGGCTGCAGCAAGTACTGCACCTTCTGCGTGGTGCCCTACACCCGCGGCGAGGAAGTGAACCGCCCCTTCGACGATGTGATCGCGGAGATTGCCGAGCTCGCGGAGCAGGGCGTGAAGGAAGTGACGCTGCTCGGGCAGAACGTGAACGCCTACCGCGGTCCCATGCACGACGGTCGCGTCGCGGATCTCGCTACGCTCATCGAATACACCGCAGCACTCGATGGCATCGAACGCATCCGCTTCACCACCTCGCATCCGCTGGAGTTCTCGGACCGGTTGATCGAGGTCTTCGGTTCTACGCCCAAGCTCGCCAACTACCTGCACCTGCCGGTGCAGAGCGGCTCCGACCGGGTGCTCGCCGCCATGAAACGCGGCCACACCGCCCTGGAGTACAAGGCCAAGATCCGCCGGCTGCGCGAGTTCCGGCCAGGCATAAGTCTCTCCTCGGACTTCATCGTGGGGTTCCCCGGCGAGACCGAGCGCGACTACGAGGAGACCTTGAAGCTCATCGAAGACGTGCGCTTCGACCAGGCCTTCAGCTTCATCTATAGCCGCCGCCCCGGCACCCCGGCAGCGGGTTACCAGGACGACGTCGGCCACGATGAGAAGGTGCGCCGCCTTGAGACCCTGCAGGCGCGTGTCCATGCCCACGGCCAGGTGTACATGCAGGCGCGGGTCGGCACTCGCCAGCGGGTGCTGGTGGAGAAGCTCTCGGAGCGCGATTCCCATGAAGTCGCCGGCAAGACCGAGTGCAACCGCTGGGTGAATTTCCCCGGGGATGCGCGCCTCATCGGCCGTTTCGTCGAGGTAGACATCACCCACGCGATGATGAACAGCTACCGCGGGCGCCTCTCGGCCGCGCTCGACGCCGCCTGAGCATGTCTGGCGCCGACCAATCTGCTTCCACGGATTTCGTGCTCGAACCGGCGGACAACGCCCGGCTCGCCAACCTCTGCGGCCAGTTCGACGAACACCTGCGCCACCTCGAGCAGCGCCTGGGCGTCGAGATCAACAACAACGGCAACCGCTTCCGGGTGATCGGTGCGCCCGGCATGACGGATGCGGCGGCACGGGTGCTGAAGGAGCTCTATGCCACCGCCGCCAAGGAGCGCATCAGTCGCGAGACGGTGCATGTGAGCCTGCAGCAGGCCGACCTCACGGCACCGGCGGTGCGCGAGGACGGCGACACCGAGGTCGCCATCGACACCAAGCAAGGCCGTATCCGCGGCCGTGGCCCCAACCAGCGGCGCTACCTGCAGAACATCTCCGGCCACGACCTCAACTTCGGTATCGGTCCCGCCGGCACCGGCAAGACCTACCTCGCGGTAGCGAGCGCCGTGACCGCCCTCAACCGCGACGAGGTGCGTCGCCTGGTGTTGGTGCGCCCGGCGGTGGAAGCCGGGGAGCGCCTGGGGTTCCTGCCCGGGGACCTCACCCAGAAGGTGGACCCGTATCTCCGCCCCATCTACGATGCCCTCTACGAGATGCTGGGTTTCGAGCGCGTCACCCGCCTCATGGAGCGCGGCGTCATCGAGGTGGCGCCGCTCGCCTTCATGCGCGGACGGACCCTCAACGAGGCTTTCATCATCCTGGACGAGGCCCAGAACACCACCATCGAGCAG
>DASYZF010000437.1:0-7629 GCA_035946515.1 Gammaproteobacteria bacterium
CAGGCCTCCCCGACCTGCTCCTCTCCGAGTGGTCCGGCGGCGCCCACTGCTGCTACACCTTCCACCTCTTCCAGCTCGGCACGGAGTTCCGGAAGATCCAGAGCCTGCCGCTCCTGGACGCGGACGAATCCGCCTTCGTGCGGCGCCCCGGCGTGAAGGGTCTGGTGCTCGCCAGCAGCGACTACAGCGCCTTCGCCTACTTCCCCGCGGATTTCGCCGGCTCGCCGGCGGGGCGGGTGTTCCTGAGTTACCGGCAAGGCCGTTTCCAGTTGGACACGTCACTCATGCGCGCCACCGCACCGAAGCCGGGCGAGATCGGGAAATGCGCCGCGCTCTTCAAGCGGAGCCGGGACTGGAAGACCGCCCAGCCCTTAGGGATGTGGTACTACGCCACGGACCTCATCTACACAGGGCACGAGAGCGAGGCCTTCAGCTTCCTCAAGCAAAGCTGGGGCGGCAGTGCAGCGGATCGGGACAGATACCTGGCCGAATATCAGCGGCGGTTCAAGAAGAGCGTCTATTACCCGGAACTCAGCCTGCTACAGAGCACCGGCCCTGCGGTCACGGATCAGAAGATCGACTGGACCAAGCATTGCTTCGCCTACCTGGAAGGCTGAAACAACCTAGTGTTGTGCCTTAGCGGTGAAGTTGACGGAGGCGAGCGTGCCGTCAGGCTTGAAGCGCGCCTCGCAGTGGTAGCTGCCCGGGGCCGCGGGATCATCGATGCGCAGGTAAGTACCCTTGGCGTCGCTGGCATCCTTCGAGCTGTAGCCCTGGGTGTCCACCAGGGCGCGCAATTGGTCGTGGGTGAGATCCTGTCGCAGCCCTTCACAGAAGCGCTCCATGCGCTCACCCCCCAGGGCCACGGGCGCGAACTTCGCGGTGACCACGATCACGTTCTTCGCGGTCACATACAGCACCACCAGGACCGCGACGCCGAACACCGTCACCACGGCCCAACGCCAGCGCCGGAAGGACTCGCCGGGCGCCGGCAGGGGTGCGAGCCAGATCACGAGACCGGCGACCACCGCCATCATGCAGGCGGCGAAGAAGCCCGCCCACCAGCCGTTGTCGCCCCAGATGATGGGCGCGGTGGCGCCGGTGAGCACCAGGGTGAAAGCCCAGAGATACAACATCGGCCGGGCGGAGCGGGAACGCAACAGCAAGGCCGGGAGTGCCGCGAGGCCGAACAACGAATACATAGTCTGCATGGCCGTCGAGAACATGGCGGCGAGGTGGTCGGAGTAGCCCCATTCCTGGTCCATGCCCCAGAGACCGGAGATGCTCAAGCCCACGAGCGCGAGCAGGGCGAGCCACAGCTTGATCTTCTGCCAGTTCATCATAACGCTCCTCTCATGCGCGCCGTCGCCGGCCCAGGATGGCGAGCGCCACGCCGCCCAGTATGGCGCAGGACGCGATCAGGAGGCGCGAGGTGACGGATTCGGCCAGGAACATCACGCCGCCGAAGGCGGCGATCACCGGCACGGAGAGCTGCACGATGGCGGCGCGCACGGCGCCGAGGTCCTTGAGCGCCGCGTACCAGACCACGTAGCCCAGGCCCGAGGTGAGGGCGCCGGAAGCGACGGCGCAAAGCAGGCCAGGCACCGCCATGTGCGCACCGCGCAGGAACAGCAGGTCCGCCACCAGCGCCAGGGGCGTGGCCAGGATGAAGTTGCCGGCCGTGGCAGCCGCTGGATCAGATACTCCGCGGCCTCGCAGGGAATAGACACCCCAGGCGACACCCGCCAGCAGCATGAGCCCGGTGCCGAGCGGCGCCGGCGCCGCGAGCCCGGGCCAGACGAGGTACACGAGCCCGGCAACGGCGGCCGCGAGGCCGAGCGTCTGGGCGGCGCCGAGGCGCTCACCGACCGCGAGACCCACGATGAGCATGCTCGCCTGCACCGCGCCGAAGAGCAGCAGTGCGCCCACGCCCACTGGCAGGCTCACGTAAGCGAAGGAGAAGGCGATGGCGTAGACGAAGAGCGCGCCCGCCGAATATCCGTCGCCGGCGCGCCGCCATCTACTACCTCGCGCCCGCAGCAGCAGCCAGAGCGTCACGGCACCCGATAGGAGGCGCAGGCTGGTGAAGCTCGCGGGGTCGATGGCGCCGCTCCGGAGCGCCAGGCGGCAGAGCAGGGAATTGGCGGCGAAGGCCATCATGGCCGCCGCCGTGAGCAGGAACACGCGCCAGCCCATCGCCACCCCCAGTCCCGAGCTGGCACCTATCCTATCAGCGCCCGCGGCGACTTCGCTTTCCGCTTCGCGTCTTGCTACGCGGAAAGTCCAGGGCGGGCTTCCCAGCCCGCCCGTCCGCTGCAGTGCCGCGGACCCAGGCGAGCCCGTAGACCAGGACGTAGCCCGCCACCAGCGTGATGCCCAGCACCGCCTGCCAGGCGGGTGTGAGCCTCGGCGGATAGATGACGGGCATGATGTAGTGGTCGATGAAACCCCCGCCGTAGGTGCTGAGGCCTGCTTCTTCCCGCAGCCGGTTCTCCAGCGGCGTGAGCGGGCAGGTGCGCTGATACAGCTCCACGAAGGCGCTCCAGGCGGCGGCCGGGAGATGCAGCCAGGCGACCCGGCGCCAACGCAGGACCAAGAGGCCCCCCAAGACCACGAACAACAGGAACCCGAAGTGCAACAGCACTATCGCGTCCGCGAGCAGGGCGTAGAGCGTCGTCATCGTGCCTTCCCGGCACTAGACTAGCGTTTTCCAGACGCATCCGCCGGTGAGACCATGCCCCTGCGCAGCCTGCTCTTCCTGTCCACCCTCGCCTTCCTCGGCGCTGCCGAGGCCGCATTGCCCGCCGGCGCCGCGGCTGACATCGCCAAGGCCAACGCCGACTGGGGCACGGCCATGGAGAAAGGCGACGCGGACAGCGCCGCCGCGGCCTACGCCCCGGACGCGGTGTTCTGCACCCAGGGCGGCAAGTGCTACTCGGGCCACCAGGCCATCCTGGACATGACCCGGGAGGCCCTCGCCGCGCGCGGTGCCGCCAAGCACGCCGAGGCCCACAGCACCCGCACGGTGGAGGATCACGGCTACATCTATGAATGGGGGCGCGCCGAGATCGTGACCGGCGCCGGGAAGACCGTGGCCGGCGGCTACTTCACCGTGTGGTGCAAGCAGCCGGACGGCCACTGGATGATATTCCGCAACCTCGTGATGCCCTGAGGAAGCTCTGATTTATTCAGGGCTTCCGCGGTGCAGGGGTCCGCGGCACCGCCGCGGACGGGCGGCCAGGATGGCTGCCCTGGCCTTTCCGGCTGAGCAGGATTGCGCAGCCGGAAAGCACCGCACGCGAATCAAGCACGTCAGTGCTTGATTCGGCGGGTGAGCGGCACTGCCGCGAACGCCCCTACAGGACGTAGGGGCTGGGCTTTCTGCGCAGCGGGAAGCGGAGTAGAAAGCGAGTCCGAGCCTGTATCGGACTCGACGACTCTGAAAAATCCTGGGACGGATTTTTCAGAGTTTCCCTAATGGGCGCGACGCGTCCTCAGAGGTCCAGCTGCTGGGCGGCATCCGCCGCGGCAAGGCGCTGGTTGGCTTCGCCCATGGCGGCGGAGCAGACGTCGCGGTCCTCCGCCTCGCGGCGGATGTTCTTGGGCAGCTGTTCGATGTCCTTCAGGGTGGTGCTGTCCTGGTAGGTGGGTTTACCGTCCGCGCCCGTGCCGAAGGTGTAATGCCCGCCGTAGTTGAAGCAGCCGCTGTCCACGTCGAAGTATCCGTCCGGGGTCTCGAGCGAGACCATGCTCTGGCCATCGGGCGTGTATTTCTCCAGCAGGTAGCGTCCCGCGGGCAAGGCCTGGTCCACATAGCCCGTGTCGCCGCCGTGCAGCGTGTGGGTCACCTTGAGGGGGATCTCCTCGCCGCTCTGGGCGTTCTTGACCATGATGGCGGTGTCGACCTGCACGTCGACGCTCGCCACGTACAGGCCGTAGTGCGCGGGATCGGCGGTGAACTTGCTGTCCATGCCGCCGGCGCAGGCGGCCAGCGTCAAGGGGATCATCACCAGGATGAGCTTCTTCATGTCGGCCTCCTGCGGCCTTCGGGGTTTTACTACTAACAGTATAGTACGAACTCCGGCGACCGCCGTCAGAAGATGGCCACCACCAGGAGCACCATGCCCGCCACCGACACGAACCAGGTGACGGTGCGCAACACTTTGATACCGGCCATGTACACGGGGAGATAGATCACCCGCGCCCAGAGATACAGGCCCGCCCCCCACAGCGTCAGGGAGTTGTGCACCCCCATGGCCTGGCACACCAGGATCAAAGCGGCGAACAGGGGAAAAGTCTCCATGAAGTTGTAGAAAGCGCGGTCGATCCGGCCTGCCAGACCCTTGAGTGGGGGCATGGGCTCCTCCCGGGGACTGAAGGCCCAGGCCAGGCCCCGTTCGCGGATGGCGAAACAGGCCGCCAGGAGCACCTGTACGAGCCCCAGGATCACGCTCAGACCCAAAGCCTGGAATTCTGTAGTCATGGCTTTCTCCCTCTCAGGTTGTCGTTGGATGTCCGGGAACGGCCTGAGGGCTTCAGCGCCCTTCCCGGCCCTCGCTCCAGTGGAACACGTGCAGCACCCGGTGGATCACCGGCGCCAGCATGATGCCGATGATCACGATCAGCACCAGGCCCGAATACAGCGCGTAGCAGCCGGCGAATACCTTGCCGCCGTCCGAGAGGCCCTCGGTCTTCATGGGCCCCATGCCGGAGAGCAGCATGGCGGAGTTCACGAAAGAATCGCGCCAGGCCATGTGCTCGTAGTGACCGTAGCCCGCCATGCCGATGGCGAGCGACACCGCCACCAGCACCTGCGCCCAGGCCGCATGCAGCAGCAGGCGCAGCAGGAAGCGGTGGAAGGGCAGCGGCGGCTTGTGGCGCGGCTCGTACACGCTCAGCCGTCCTGGGCGGCGAGCAGCTTCCAGGCGAAGCCGCCCCAGAGCCCGAAGAGCAGCAGGCTGCTCAAGGCGTAGACCTTGAAACGGTGCATCACCCGGTTGTAGGTGATGTGGATCCAGCTGTGCATGGCGCGCAGCACCACGTAGGCCCAGGCCCCGGTCACGAACCAGGGGCTGCCCAGGCCCGTGATGGCGAGGCAGATACAGAGCGCGTAGAACAGCACCGGCATCTCGAACAGGTTGCGGAAGTTGTCGGCGGCGTTGGTGCGGGTGAGCTGCTCCCGCGCCGCGGCGGAGGTGGCGAGCGCCTGGGGACGGATGCGCTTCTCGCGCATCTCGCCGATGCGCTCCACGTAGAGCCGCACCCAGACCACGGCGGTGAGCAGCACCATGGCGGCACACGGCAGGAGGATGGGGGTCATGAGTTCCATGCATCACCTCCGGTGCCCTGAGTCTAACGTATCCCGCCCACGCCTCGGGCGGCGCCCTCAGGCCACCCGGTTGCGCAGCTCGCCGTTCTGGAACGCCGCGATGTTGAGCGCCATCTCCTGGATCACGCGCTGGCGCGCCTCGCGGGTGGCCCAGGCGATGTGCGGGGTGACGATGAGGTTGGGGATGCCGGGCTCCAGGAGCGGGTTGCCGTGCACCGGCGGCTCCTCCGCGAGCACGTCCACCGCCGCGCCGGCGAGGCGGCCGGCTTTGAGCACGCTCGCCAGGGCCCGCTCGTCCACCACGCCGCCCCGGGCGCAGTTGATGAGCAGAGCCTCCGGCTTCATCAGAGTGAGCTCCTTGGGGCCGATCAGGTCGCGGGTCTCGGGCAGCAGCGGCACGTGGATGCTGAGCACGTCCACGAGAGACAGCAACTCGTCCAGGGGCACGCGGCCCTGGCGCTTGTCGTCCTTGTTGCGCGCCGCCACCAGCACGCTCATGCCGAAGGCCTCGGCCACCCGGCCCACCGCCTTGCCGGTGTTGCCATAGCCCACGATGCCGAAGCGCTTGCCGGCGAGCTCGCGGATGGGGTAATCGAGCAGCGTGAACTGCGGCGAACGCTTCCAGGCGCCCTGCTGCATCAGCGTCTCGTACTCCTTCAGGTGCTGGTTGAGCGCCAGCAGCAGCGCGAACACGTGCTGGGCCATGGCCATGGTGGAATAGGCCGGCACGTTGCACACGCCGATGCCCTTCTCCCAGGCGGCCGCGAGGTCGATGTTGTTGACGCCGGTGGCGGCGGCGCAGATGAGCCGCACGGAGGGGAAGCGCTTGATGGCCTCGGCCGGCAGCTTCACCTTGTTCAGGATCAGCACCTCGGCGTCGGCCACGTTCTCGGCGAGCTTGTCGGGGGCGGTCACGCCGAACACCCGCAGGATGGAGAGCACCTTCTCCAGGGCGCGCAGCTTCACGTCGCCTTGGAAACTCACGGTGTCGTAATCGAGGAATACGCCCTTCATGCTCGCTCGCCAGGCTTGAACCGCGAGCGATGATACACTGCCGCGCCGCGTCGAACGGCTGACATATGTAATGCGCTGCTGCACCGCGACCGCCGCCCGACGGGCGGCGACCGGGTCATTGCTGGAGCACGGCGACGATCTTCTGGGCGATGGTGTCGGCCGCCTGGTTCATGCTGCCGGGGCCGCTGCCCTGGCCCCACAGGTAGGCGTAGGTCTGGCTGTTCTGGTCGTACTGGGTAGCGCGGTTCGCCTCGGCGAAGCTGAAGCTGACGTCGCCCATGCCGTCGTCGAAATAGTTGTAGTCGCACAGGCTGTAGGCGCACACCGGCAGGCGCAGCGTGACGATGGCGCCCACCTCGCCGGTCTCGACGATGATGAACTTGGCCTCCACCGTGGCCACCGCCTCAGCCATGTAGTAGCCGTACGGAGCGAGGTTGCCGCCCGGGTAGCCCTGGGTGGTGATCCAGTCCTGCGGGTCGTTGAAGTGCAGGTTGCTCACGTCGATGATGAGATCCGTGTCCACCCGCGTCTGGATCTCCTTGTAGCTGGTGATGCCTTCCTTGTCGATGAGACTGCTCAAGAGCGCCCGATCGCGCACCACGTAGCCGGCGTCGAACAGCCTCTTCTCGATCTCGTCGTAGGCGTGGTCCAGGCCGGTGTTGCCGGCCAGGGCCTGGCCGGCCTGGGTGACGTTGGTGGTCACGTTCGGCACGCGCAGCACCACCTTGAGGGAGGGATGCTGCTTCACGAGCTGCTTCAGGCTCGGCCGCACGCTCACGTCGTCCGGCGGGGCCGGCGGCCAACTGGGGTTGTTGATGTTGAGCGTGGTGGCGCAGCCCCCGAGCAGGGTGGCCGCGAGCAACAGCAGCGCGTTCGCGATCGGTCTGGCGGACATGGTGTTCTCCCCTTCCAACGATGGTGCCCCGCCTCGATTACAGCACGGCGCCGGGGGTTTTGCCACGTCCCCCGCCGCGGATGGGATAATCCGCCCCTGACCGCGGGAGCCCGAGCATGTATACCCCGAGCCTGTTCCGGAACGACGACCTCAAGGCCCAATACGCCATGATCCGCCGTCACCCCTTCGGCCTCTTGATCACGGCCCACGGCGGCGAACTCCACACCACCCACCTGCCCTTCCACCTGGACCCGTCCCGAGGCCCGAAGGGCACGCTGGAGGCGCATCTCGCGCGGGTGAACCCCCATCGCGCCGCCCTCGAGGCCGGCGCGGAGAGCCTCGTGGTGTTCAAGGGCCCGGACGGCTACGTCTCGCCGCGCTGGTACGCGGA
>DASYZF010000438.1:0-7306 GCA_035946515.1 Gammaproteobacteria bacterium
CGGCTGGTACAAGGTCGAGCTGGCGGTGCGGCCGCACTTCAAGTACATGGGCGCGGCCTTCACCCTCTCGCTGGTCGGCAAGATGGAGAAGGAAGGCGGCGGTGGTGAGGGCGACGGCGGAGGCGGCGACGATGCCGGCGGTGGCGACGACGCCGGCGATGCCGGGGCCGACGCGGGCGGTGGTGACGGCGGGGCTGAGGCCTGATCGCCACCCAAACCACCTCTATATAACCTCGGGACGGGGAGCCTCTGCAGAGCATGAAAGCCGATCTGAAGAGCCTGGTACGACGCCTCAACCATCAGTGCACCAAGTCGCTGGAAGCGGCCTCGGGCCTGTGCGTGAACCGCAGCCACTACGAGGTGGCGCCGGAACACTTCCTGCTGCAACTGCTGGAAGAGCCGAAAGCGGACGTGCAGCTGGTGCTGAAGCACTTCGAAGTCGATCCCGGCCGCTGGAGCAAGCAGCTGCAGCACGAGATAGAAGGCCTGAAGAGCGGCAACCCGGGGCGGCCGGTGTTCGCCACGGCGCTGCTGTCGTGGCTGGAGGAGGCCTGGATGGTCAGCTCCCTCGATCTCGGCCAGGCGCGGGTGCGTTCGCTGGCGCTCTTGGCGGCGCTCGCCGACAACCCGGCCCGCTACGGCCTGGAGCAGCTCGCCGACCTCGACAAGCTCTCCAAGGACAAACTGCTCGGCGTGCAGAACGATGTGTTCGCGGTGTCGGAGGAGGCCAACGAGCCCCTCGGCACCGCGAGCTACGGCGCCGGTCCCAGCGCCGCGGGCCGCGCGGCACCGGAATCCGGTACCGCGCTGCAGAAGTTCACCACCAATTTCACGGCCCGGGCCCGGGAAGGGAAGATCGACCCGGTGTTCGGCCGCGACCCCGAGATCCGCCAGATCGTGGACATCCTCGGGCGCCGGCGCAAGAACAACCCCATCGCCGTGGGCGAGGCGGGCGTGGGCAAGACCTCCGTGGTGGAGGGCCTGGCGCTCAAGGTGGTGTCGGGCGACGTGCCGGCCTCGCTCAAGGACGTGGACATCGTGGGCCTGGACCTCGGCCTGCTGCAGGCGGGTGCGAGCGTCAAGGGCGAGTTCGAGAATCGCCTCAACGCCGTGATCACCGAGATCAAGACCTCCCAGAAACCCATCATCCTGTTCATCGACGAGGCCCATACGCTCATCGGCGCCGGCGGCGCCGCGGGCACGGGCGACGCGGCCAACCTCCTGAAGCCGGCCCTGGCGCGCGGCGAGCTGCGCACCATCGCGGCCACCACCTGGAGCGAGTACCGCAAGTATTTCGAGAAGGACCCGGCGCTGGCGCGGCGCTTCCAGCTCGTGAAGCTGGACGAACCCTCGCCGGAACAAGCCGCGGTGATCCTGCGCGGCATCCGCGACACCTACGAGAAGGCCCACGGCACCTACATCACCGACGCCGCGATCCTGGCCGCCGCCAACATGTCGGCCCGCTACATCTCCGGGAGGCAGCTGCCGGACAAGGCGGTGGATCTGCTGGACACCGCCTGCGCGCGGGTCAAGGTGAGCCTGGCGAGCAAACCCGACAAGCTCGAGGACCAGGAACGCCGCATCAGCGTGCTGGAGCGCGAGCGCAACGCCATATCCCGCGACGCCGACAGCGGCCGCATCGCGGCGCCTGCCCGCCTCAAGGAGATCGACACCGAGATCGCGGCCCTGCGCGAACAGGTGAAGGTGACCGAGAAGGCTTGGGCCGCCGAGAAGCAGGCCGTCGAAGGACTGGTGGCGCTGCGGACCAAGTTCGGCGAGGCCTCCGACAAGGAGAAAGCGGCCATGGGCAAGGATCTGGAAGCGGCCTCCAAGGCGCTGCAGACCCTGCAGAAAGCCGGCGCCCTGGTGAGCCACGAGGTCACCCCGGAAGTGGTGGCCAAGGTCATCTCCGACTGGACCGGCATCCCCATCGGCAACATGGTGAGCGACGAGGCGGCCTCGCTGCTCAAGCTCAACGCGGACCTCAAGGCCTGGGTGCGCGGCCAGGACCACGCCATGGACGCCATCGACTCCAGCATCCGCGCCGCCAAGGCCGGGGTGCAGAACCCGGAGCAGCCCATCGGTATCTTCCTCTTGGTGGGACCGAGCGGTGTGGGCAAGACCGAGACCGCCCTGGGGCTCGCCAACTTCCTGTTCGGCGGCGACCGCTTCATGGTCACCATCAACATGTCCGAGTTCCAGGAGAAGCACGCGGTGTCGCGCCTCATCGGCTCGCCGCCGGGCTACGTGGGCTACGGCGAGGGTGGCATGCTCACCGAGGCGGTGCGCCAGCGTCCTTACTCCGTGGTACTGCTGGACGAGGTGGAGAAGGCCCACCCCGAGATCATGAACCTGTTCTACCAGGTGTTCGACAAGGGCATGCTGAGCGACAGCGACGGCCAGCTCATCGACTTCAAGAACACCGTGATCCTGATGACCTCGAACCTGGCCTCGGATACCATCGTGAAGCTGGGCACCGCGGACAAGCCCGCGACCCCGGAACAGATCGGCGAGGCCATCCGTCCTGAGCTTGCGCGCTACTTCAAGCCGGCGCTCCTGGCGCGCATGAAGGTGGTGCCCTACATGCCGCTGGTGGGCGATAACCTGAAGAGCATCATCCGCATGAAGCTCGACAAGGTGGGCAAGCGCCTCAAGGCGAACCAGGACATCGCCTTCAAGTACAGCGACAAGGTGGTGGACCAGATCATGGCGCGCTGCACGGAAGTCGAGTCCGGCGCCCGCGCCATCGACCATATCATCAACGGTGCGCTGTTGCCGCTCCTGGCGACGCGCATCCTGGAGCAGATAGGCTCGGAGGCCGGTTTCACGGCACTCGACCTGGATATGGATCAGAAAGGGGAGTTCTTGCCGAAGTTCAGCGCCGGGGGCAAGTCCGCACCGGCTTAAACCGTCATCCGCGTCGGCCGGTGCCGCCTTGGGGGCGGGGCCGGCGCTTCGGGGTGTAGTAATCAACGTCTGTGGAAACCAAAGGAGCAGCCCATGCCAGTCCCAGCTTATATGAAGATCGAAGGCGTCACCCAGGGCAACATCACCGAGGGAGCCAACTCCGAGGAGAGCGTGGGTAACGTCTATCAGGAAGAGCACGAAGACGAAGTCCTGGTGCAGGCTTACCGGCACGACATCACCATCCCGCGCGATCCGCAGAGCGGTCAGCCCACGGGCACGCGCGTGCACCATCCGTTGATGGTCACCAAGGTGTTCGACAAGTCATCGCCGCTGCTGTATCAGGCGCTGGTGACCGGCGAGCGCCTCACCGTGACCATCGAGTGGTACCGCACTTCCACCGAAGGCACCCACGAGCACTATTTCACCCAGCAGCTCGAGGACGCGGTGATCGTGGAGATCCTCTCCTACATGCCGAACGCCCAGGATCCGGAGAAGGCGCACTTCACGCACCTCGAGGACGTGTCGTTCACCTATCGCAAGATCACCTGGACGCACCAGGTGGCCGGCACCGAGGGCAGCGACGACTGGCGCACCCGCGGCGGCAAGGGCTGAGCCGGACGAGCGCGGCGCGGTCGAAGCCGCGCCGACTGGATGGGCGCACACGGCGGCGATGGGCGAGGAACCCATCGTCGCCGCTGTGCGTACATGTGTTCGATGCCCGGGTGCGCCCGGGCCTTAAGTGGAGCATGAGGTCGATGCAGCGAGTGACGGCGATTTCGTGGGGGAGGGGGGGTAAGGCCGGGGCCGTCGTGCTGTCCGCTTGCCTGCTCGCCGCCTGCGCCAGCTCGCCGCCACCGGACCTCACGGTGCAGCCCGACGACTGGACTTATGGGCCGCGCACGGTGGAGCTGCAGCTCTCCGCCGCCGAGACCCTCAACATCGACAGCGGACAGGCCCATGCGCTCTCGCTCGGGGTCTTCCAGCTCTCGGATCCCGCGGCCTTCACCACGCTCGCGGCGAGCGCCGCCGGTGCCGAGAAGCTCCTGGACCAGGGCATGGACGCAGACCCTACGGTGGTTGGCTTCGACCGCATCGTGCTGCAACCCGGCGAGAAGCGCACGATCGAACTCAATCGCGCCGCCCACGCCCAGTACCTTGGCCTCGTGGCCGGCTATTTCAAGATCACGCCCGCCCAGGACGTGGTGGTGTTCAACATCCCGGTCGTGCCCAAGCCCACGGGCTGGGTGACGAAGGGCATGGTGGCGGTGGGCCTGCAGGGCGCCGACACCGACGGCGTGCCCGCACCGGTGACGCTGAGCGCGGGCTTCGGTTCGGAGCAGGTGGCGACCTTCGCCTCGCTCACCCCGGGCAGCGCGAAGCTGGTGGCGCCGCAGAAGGGCGGCGGCAAGGGTAACGGCGGTTCGGGGGGCGGCGCCAAGTCGGGGGGCAAGACCCCGAGCCTGCCGAGCATACCCAAGCTGCCTTCCAGCAAGAACAACGGCAGCAGCGGCGGCGGGGGAGGCGGCGGAGGATGAACGCCCGTCGCGCCGCGCGCGTGCGATTGACGATCGGCCGGGTGCGCCTGGCCACTACAGTCTTGGCTGACGGAGAGGTGTCGTCGTGACCCAGTACAGACCGGTATTCTGGCATCAGGGACTGTTCCTGCAGCCGCAGCATTTCCAGCTCGCCGACCTCCAGCAACAGGAGCGGCTGCTGCCCTTCCAGCGTTACCTGCACCCGCACTTCTGGGGCGTGGCGCGCATGGCCCTGCAGGGCTCGGCCCTGCCCAACGGCAACTGCGAGGTGCAGAGCGGGGAGTTCCTGTTCCCCGACGGCAGCTTCGTGAGCGTGCCGGGCAACGGTGTGCTCCTGGCGCGGAGCTTCGATCCGGCCAGCGTCACCCTCGAGAAGCCGTTCACCATCTACGCAGCGCTGCGCAAGTGGCGCGCCAACGAAAGCAACGTCACCGTGGTGCCGGACCTGACCCAGCTCGCCGGCGTCAGCACCCGTTACGTGAGCCCGGCCCAGCCCGATGACTACGCGGACGCCTACCAGGAAGGCCCCGCAGCCAAGGTCAAGACGCTTTACCACGTGGTGCGGCTCCTATGGGAGTCCGAGCAGGACGAACTCGCGGACCACGAGCTCATCCCCATCGCGCGCGTGGTGCGCGACGGCGACAGCATCAAGCCTGCGCCGGACTTCATCCCGCCGGTGCTGGGCCTGGAAGGCTCCGCCGAGCTCTACAAGCTGGTGCGCGACATCCGCGACGAGCTCACCGGCCGCGCCCTGCAGATCGAGGTCTACAAGACCCCGGTGCACGGCGAATCGGACTTCGATCCGGCCCTGATGCGCTACAAGCTGGCGCTGCGCACCATGGCGCGCTACGTGCCCATGCTGCTGCACTACAGCGAGACCCCCTCGGTCCATCCCTGGGATCTGTATGGGCTGCTGCGCAGCTTCGCCGCGGAGCTCAGCACCTTCGGCATGCGCCTGAACCTCCTCGGCGAGGACGCCCAGGGCGCCCGCCAGATACCCGCCTACGACCACCAGCGCCTCGGTCCCTGCTTCGAGCGGCTGCGCCGGCTCATCACCGAGCTCCTGAACGAGATCACCGTCGCCCCGCAGTTCAAGGTCGACATGCAGTTCGACGGTGTGTGCCACACGGCCATGATTCCGCCGCGCTTCCTGGACGAACCGAACGACTACTACCTGGTGTTCAACCTGCGCACGCCCATCGAGCAGCACCTGGATTCCATCACCACCGCCGCCAAGCTCGGCGCCCGCAACGTGGTGGAGTCCCTGGTGGAGCGTTCGCTGCCGGGCATCGGCTTCCGCTACACCCAGGTGCCGCCGCCCGGCCTGCCGCGCCGCTCCAACACCTATTACATGCGCATCGACACCCGCGACAGCCAGTGGCCGGACGTGGAGCGCAGCCGCGAGCTGGGCTTCACCTGGAAGGACGCGCCGGAAGACCTGCGCATGGAGCTCGTGGTGCTGAGGAGATGAACCGGTGCGCCTGATCGACTGCTATGCCGAGTTCCTGATCCGGCTGCACGGGCGCTTCGTCACGGACGGTGACCTCGCCGGACTCGTGTACGACACCCAGCGGGCCGAGATCGCCGCCAAGCTCAAGGCCTGCGACCGCAGTGCCCAGGAAGCCGGCGTGCCGGAGCAGGCGCGGGATGCGGCGCGCTTCGCCGCCGTGGCCTACGTGGACGAGCTGGTGCTGTGCTCGGCCTGGGCCGAGAAGGCCCGCTGGCAGCAGATGCCGCTGCAGCGCGAGTACTACCGCACCACCAACGCCGGTGCCGAGTTCTACTTGAAGCTCGAAGCCCTGGGCGAGGGCGAATGGGGCCGCGCCGCGCGCGAGCTCTACTACTTCTGCATGGCGCTGGGCTTCCGCGGCCGCTACTTCGGCGACCGGCGCTTCGCCGAGTTCACCGAGGTGAAGCGCGCCAACCTGAAGCTGCTGCTGCCCGACGGCAACCTGGACCTGCAGGCGGTGACGCTGTTCCCGGAGGCCTATGCCCGCGCCCGCGCCGGACGCTCGGGTTTCCCCGGCCGCTGGAACGTGCTGCCCTGGGTGTTCGCGGGTCCGGTGCTGGCCCTGCTCGTGATGCTGCTCGTCTACCACCATTACATCGCCGCGACCCTCTCGGGCATCCAGGCGCTCGTCAGGTGAACGACCCCCGATGCTGAAATCCATACTCAAATTCCTGCTCTGGCTGCTGGTCATCGCGCTCGTGTGCGCGGCGGTCATCGGCTATTTCCTGTGGAAGGGCAAGCCGCTCGGCGACGCGCTGCTGGTGCTGGCGGCGCTGGCGGTCATCGTGGTGCTGTTCCTGGTGATCCGCCGCCTGTGGGTGCGGCACCGGGCCAAGAAGCAGGTGCAGAAGCTCATCAGCGAGGAGAAGGTCAAGCGCGAGGGCGGCCTCGACTGGTCGCCGCGGGCGCTGCGCCGCGACCTCAAGTCCCGCTGGCGCGGCGGCATCAAGGCCCTCAAGCGCTCGCGCCTGCGGCTCCTGGGCGACCCGCTCTACGTGCTGCCCTGGTACGTGGTCATGGGCCGCTCGAGCTCCGGCAAGAGCACCGCGGTCAAGAACGCCTATCTCCTCTCGCCGGTGCTGGACCTGCCCGAGAAGCAGTCGGGCTCGACCCGCAACCTGGACTGGTGGATGTACGAGGAGGCGGTGGTCATCGACACCGCCGGCCGCTACGCGGTGCCCGACGACGCGGTGCGCGACCGCGACGAGTGGGACACGCTCATGGCGCTGCTCTCGCGCCGCAAGCAGAAGGAGCCCCTGAACGGCATCCTGGTGGTGGTGGGCGCGGACCGGCTGCTCAACGCCGGGGCCGACGAGCTCCTGGAGGAGGGGCGCCAGGTGCGCGCGAGCCTCGG
>DASYZF010000439.1:0-6637 GCA_035946515.1 Gammaproteobacteria bacterium
GGCCCATTACGGCGAGACCCTGCTCGGCCCCTGGCCCGCCTACCGGGAACTCTACCGGGCCCGCTCCCCGCTCTACGCCGCCGACCGCATCCGCGCGCCGGTGATCTTCTTCCAGGGCCTGAAGGACACGGTGGTGCCGCCGGAGCAGAGCGCGCGCATGCTGGCGGCGCTGCGCGCCAAGCGGCTCCCCGCCGCCTGCCTCACGTTCGCCGAGGAAGGCCATGGCTTCCGCCGCGCCGAGACGCTGGAGCAGGTGTTGGCGGCGGAACTCGCCTTCTACGCCCAGGTCTTCGGCCTCGCGCCCGCCGATCCCCTGCCCGGCCTCGACCTGGGAAAGCCCCTAAGGATGGGTCAGTGATTCCCCAGCACGGATAACAACCAGGCCCGGATATGCAGTATCTCCTCAGCGGAGACGCTATGCGGCATGGGATAGGTGTGCCAATTCAACATGCAGCCCTGCTGGGTGAGCCAGTTGCGGGTGTACTCCCCGAGCTGGAGGGGCACCACCGGGTCCTGGGTGCCGTGGCCGTAGAACACCGGCAGATGCGCGTTGGCGGGGCTGATGCGGACGTCGAAGCCCTCGCCCACCGGGAGATAGGTGGAGAGCGCCATGAGGCCGGCGAGGCGCTCGGGGTGCTGCAGCCCGGTGTAGAGCGCCACCGCTCCGCCCTGGGAGAAACCGGCCAACACCGTGCGCGAAGCGGGGACGCCGCGCTGACGTTCCCGGGCCACCAGGGCTTCCACCGCCTGTCGGCTCGCCTCCATGCCGGCCAGATCACGCGGCTGGTGCAGGCCGATCTTCACGATGTCGAACCAGGCGCGCATGGGATAGCCGCCGTTCAGGGTCACGGGCCGCACCGGCGCGTGGGGGAACACGAAGCGCAGCGGCAGCGCCGGCGGCAGCCGGAGCTCGGGGACGATGGGCTCGAAATCGTGGCCGTCGGCGCCCAAGCCATGCAGCCAGATGACGCTGGCCTGGGGCGCCGGGCCCGTCTCCACTTCCACCGCCTGCAAGACCTGATCCATGTCCGCTCCCGGGTCGTGGGCGGCGATTGTAGCAAACGCGTTTTGCTATCATCCCGCGCAGCTTCCTGCACGGCGACGCAGCATGGATTTCCAGGGCCAGACGGTGCTGATCACGGGCGCGGCACGCGGCATCGGCCGGGCCGCTGCCCTCGCCTTCGCGCGACTCGGTGCGCGGGTCGCGGTGCATTACCGCTCGAGCCGCGCCGAGGCTGAAGCACTGCTGAAGGAACTCGCGGGCCGGGGGCACCGTGCTTTCGCCGCGGACCTGACGGATCCTGCCGCCTGCGCGGCGCTCATCGATGCCGTGGCGGCGCACTTCGGCGCACTGCACGTGCTGGTGAACAACGCCGGCATCTATGAACTCCGCCCCTTCGCGGACACCGACTACGCCGCCTGGCAGAAAAGCTGGGACGCCACCCTCGCCGCCAACCTCACGGCACCCGCGAACCTCTGCTTCCTGGCCGCCAAGGTCATGGTGAAACAAGGCGGCGGCAAGATCATCAACATCTCCTCCCGCGGCGCCTTCCGCGGCGAACCCGATGCACCGGCTTACGGTGCGAGCAAGGCGGGCCTGAACCAACTCTCCCAGTCCCTGGCCTGGGCGCTCGCCCCCCACAAGGTCTTCGTGGGCGTGGTGGCGCCGGGTTTCGTGCGCACCGACATGACCACGGCGCTCCTCGACGGACCGGCGGGCGAGGCCATCCGCCGGCAGAGCCCGCTGGGCCGGGTGGCGACGCCGGAGGAAGTGGCCGAGGCGGTGGTGCGCCTCGCGGCGGAGGGCATGATGGCCGCCACGGGATGTATCCTCGACGTGAACGGCGCGTCCTACCTGCGCACATGAAAACCGGGCTTTTTGCCCGCTGGTGTCGTTAAAGCCGGCTTCGGCATGCTCACATACACGAAAAGTATGCTCCGCTTCCTCGGCCGTCTTTGCCTAACCATCGGAGCAAAAATCCCGGTTTTCAACTTTTCTAAGTAGGCTTTTGGGATGACTACCGAACCGCTACCGATAATCCTGTCTTGGAGCGGCGGCAAGGACTCCGCCCTCGCGCTGCACACCCTGAAGCGCGATCCGCGTTACCGCTTGCAGGGCCTGCTCACCAGCGTGAACCGGGACTACGGCCGCATCAGCATGCACGGGGTGCGGGAAGCCTTGCTGGATGTCCAGGCGGAGGCCATCGGCCTGCCGCTGCACAAGGTCTGGCTTTCGGCCAAGTCCAGCAACCAGGAATACGAGACGGCCCTGGCTGCGCAACTGGAGAGGTTCAAGCAGCAAGGCATCCGTCACATGGCTTTCGGCGATCTCTTCCTGGAAGACATCCGCCGCTATCGGGAAGCGCAACTCGCCCGTGCCGGGATGGAGGCGGTGTTCCCGCTCTGGCTCAAGCCCACGCCGGCCCTCGCCAGGGAATTCATCGCCTCGGGTTTCGGGGCCACGCTCTGCTGCGTGGATGGCGAGCAGCTCGGGCAGGAGTTCGCGGGGCGTGAATTCGACAGTGCCCTGTTGGGGGACTTGCCGGCCGATGTGGATCCCTGCGGGGAGAACGGCGAGTTCCACACCTTCGTGCACCGCAGCCCCGATTTCAGCCTGCCTATCCCCTGCGCCCACGGGGAGCGCGTCACCCGTGAAGGCCGTTTCCATTACTGCGACCTGGTGCCGGTGACCGGGGACTAGGCCCCACCCCAACTCAGCGCGAGCTCACGGGCCTTCTCCCGCGCCGCCTCCGGCGGCAGTGCGCCTTCAGCCAGCGCCTGCACCAGTGCTTCGTTGTCGCGGGCCCGGAGGATGCGCCAAGCGGCACCCACTTCCCGCGCCACCCGGGTCAGCAGCTTCTGCTCGTCGGCGGCGAAGTGCTCGCCGGGGCGGTTGCGGCAGACGATGGCGCCCCGCAAGTTGCCCAGCACCAGCATGGGGAACACATAGCCGTCCGTCCCGAGCGCGCTGCCGAGCGGCTCCAGGTCCACCGCCTTGCGGTCCGCGCGCAGGGCCACGAAGGCCGCGTCATCGCTCGGCAGCTGCTCCGGGAACCCGTCCGCGCCCAGCTGGCGCACGCGGCGATAGCCGCCGTTCTCGACCGAATAGATGGCGAGGGCCGGCGTACCTGCGTGCTTCTTGATCTCCTGCGCCGCCGCATCCAGCAGCGCGCCCACGTCCTCCATGTAGCCCACGCGGCGGGTGAAGGTGCGTAGCGCCTTCTCCGCCAGATATTTACCGCGGAAGAACACCTGTTCCACCAGCCGGTTGAGATAGTTGCGCACGCGTACGAGGACGATGCCGACGGCGAGCGGCACCAACACCTGTAACGCGAAGCCGGCGCCGGGCGTCAGCGTCTCGTGCAGTGCGAGACTGTTGAGCGCCGCCACGACACCCACCATCAGCGTGCTCATGGCGCCATACACGAGCGCCCGGTCGATGATCACCGAGACATCCACCACCCGCAGGCGCAGCACCGCGTACAGGAAGCCCAGCAGCGCCATGATCATCAGGGTATAGCTCACGAGAT
This sequence comes from Gammaproteobacteria bacterium, assembly GCA_035946515.1. GTDB lineage: Bacteria > Pseudomonadota > Gammaproteobacteria > Natronospirales > REEB76 > DASUBN01. Next base: position 3,531 of record DASYZF010000439.1, read on the forward strand.
AGGACGCATTCAGGCCGAAGGCCGGAGTGTTCTGCAGCAGTATCCCCAGGGACCAGAGGATGCCGCTCATCAGCATCCAGCGCAGCCGTTGGCGCTCCGCTGCCTCGGCGCGCCGGTAGCCCACATAGAGCATGATGACGGGCACGAGGTAGCTCGCCGTGAGCACGAGGCCGTAGTCGGCGTTGCCGAAGCCGTTCCAGTCGAGCAGCACTACACCGAGCGGCGCGCCCAGGGCATATACCGCCCCCAGAGCCAGCAGCACACCGAACAGCACCAAGAACATCCGCTGCGCCGGCCGCCCGAGGACGGCGCCGACCCGCGCTTCCACCATGATGTAGAAACCCGCCCGGGCGGTGAGATAGCAGAGGATCGAGAACAGATCGATCGCAAAACCCCACCAGCCGCTCAGCGGTATGGCGGAGAGCTGTGCGCTCAGCACGAAGGTGACGGCCCAGAATCCCATGCCGAAGGCCGCCCGGTCGCGGCCGCGCCAGATGAGCAGCAAGCCGATGCCGGCCATGAGCAGGCTGCCGCTGGACCAGGGCAAGGCATACCACAGGAGCCCCGGCAGCCCACTGTGATCCATGACGGTGACCGGCACTGTGCGGGTCTCGCCGTTGTGCTGAGCGACCAGGTCGATGACCTGCCCCACGGGCCGTGTCGGCAGCGTGAACGTCAGCCGGGTGGCCTGGCTCTGCTGGCGCAGGTCGATGGTGTCGCCCTCCTCCAACCCCGGCGGCAGCGGCCGGCCAGGAACAGCGTGGAGCACCGCCACGTAGCTGTTCTGGAGCTGCAGGCTCACGTCCGTGTCGCGGGGATGGAAGCGGGTCCAGGTTCCGGCGCAGACCGTGGCGATGATGAGGATCGAGAGCGCGGTGTAAAGGGCGGGATAGCGCGGCATCGTGGATCTCCTCAGGCTGGCGCCCGCATGATAGCCCATGTGCCATGACGTTCCGGGCGCTAGACTGGAGCCGTGACCCACTCCTCCGGGAACCGCGCATGAGCATCTGGTTCAAGCCCATCAGCCTCGATGAGCTCAATGCCTACCAGCAGCAGACCCTGGTGAGCCATCTCGGCATCCGCTACACCGGCATCGGCGACGACTGGCTGGCGGCCAGCATGCCCGTGGACGCGCGCACCAAGCAGCCGGCGGGGATCCTGCACGGCGGCGCCTCGGTGGCGCTGGCCGAGACGCTCGGCAGCACCGGTGCGAACCTGGTGGTGGACCGGGACAAGAAGCTCTGCGTGGGCCTGGAGATCAACGCCAACCACGTGCGCGCCATGCGCGAGGGCGAGGTGCGGGGCGTGGCGAAGCCGCTGCACATCGGCGGCAGCACCCAGGTGTGGGAGATCAGGATCAGCGATGCGGGAGAACGCCTGGTGTGCGTCTCGCGCATCACCATGGCGGTGCTGGACCGCGCGGCTATGCGCTGAAGCGCGGCTTCACTTGGGCTTGAGGCGCGAGAGCAGGCGGCCGATGCCGGATTCGCGCGGCTGCGCGCTGGGATCGCTGTCCAGGCTCACGGCGGCCTTGGGCCGGGTGCGGGAACCGGTGGTGTCGTCCTCGCTGCAGGGCTCGAAGTAGACCACCACCGGCGGGCGCTTCTCGTCGAAGGTGGAGCTGCCGGCGCGGTGGTCGAGGAGCGATTCCACCGTCATCTCGCTGTCCACGGCGATGCGCTGGGCCTCTTCCGCCGAGATCATGTTGAGGTCGAGGGTGATGACCCGGCCGGTGGAGCGGAACAGCTTCACCGCCTTCACTTCCACGAGACGTTCCCGTTGCTGGCGGCCGTAGACGGTCTTCTCGTCGTAGACGTAGAGCCGGTCGCCGGCCTGCACGTCCGCGCCATAAGGACAGAACACGCAGGTCGCGGTGGCGATGTCGCGGACGTAGTTCGGCAGGCTGTCAGGAACCTCGGCAGACTTCCGGGTGACCATCGCGTACCCCTGTCCAGAAAGCTAAGGCCGCACCCCTGCGGTCAGTCCATTATTTAACATAATAATTGATGGTCGTAAAGCCCCTCACCAATGGCTGGCAGCCGCCTGGGCCGCGGGGTTGCTGGGCCGGGCCAGGAGCCCCGTGGGGCTCAGGGACACGCTGTACTGGGCCCCATCGGCCATGGGCAGATAGGTGGCGCTGCCGTAGCCCGCATCCACCCACGGCAGCCAGGCCGCGTGATCCTGGGCCAGGCTCCAGAGATCGAGCCCCTGCCCGGCCGACAGTTCCAGCACGCTGTGATAGTCATGGCTCTCCTGGGCGGCGCTGCGATAACGGCCCTCGAGCCACTCCAGCCGGTAGAGGGGATCCAGGCCCAGGACCGTCGCGAAGCCCTTCCATTTCAGCACCCGGGCATCCAGCTGCCAGTCATCGCCGCGCAGCTCCGCGGTGCGGATCACGCCATCGGCATCGGTGAGGGTGACCCGGAAAGCCTGGGGGCCGAGGGCGTGGAAGCTCAGGGTCGCCACCGGCTGTTCATAGGTGAGCCTCAAGTAGGTGCGCAGGTTCACGGCCACCGAGGCGCAGAGGGCGAACACGCAGAAGAGCAGCAAGCCGAACGCCATGCGCCCACCGCCGGCGGCGAAGCGGCCGTGGAAGAGGCGCTTCAAGCCGCCGAAGAAGCACACCACGCCCGCGATCCCGATGAGGACGATGACCGCGATCGTGCCCCACAGGGCGAGATGCATTTGACCGTTCATGGCAGCCTCCCGTGTCCCACTCCACTCTAGCACCGGGCCCCGGGAGCCGTGACATGAAGCGGCCCGGCGCGAGCGTTTATACTGCGGCCATGCGCTCCTTCTCCGCACCGCGACCCGGCCTTCCGGGCATGGCAGCCCTCGCCGCCTGCCTCTTGCTCGCCGGCTGCGGCCAGACGGGCTACCTCTACCTCGTATATACACCCGTACCGGTACCGCCGGTGACAAGCCATCCGCTACCCGTCCTCAACACCACGGCCTTGCCCCAGGCACCCTGCGTGCGCATCCCGGTGCCGGGCACGATCGTGGCGCCGGTGGCGGCGCCTTTCCCCGTGACGTCCGTCGAACAAGTGCCTTACGCAGAGCCGCAGCCGGGGCCGCCGGAACCGGCGCCCTCCTCCCTCACGGACGTG
>DASYZF010000440.1:0-9857 GCA_035946515.1 Gammaproteobacteria bacterium
GGAGGCTATATCGTGCGCACCGCCGGCGAGGGCGCCACGCCCGAGGCGCTGCGCGCCGACATGCTGTTCCTCAACAAGCTTTGGGAGAACATCCGCGAGCAGGTGCCGGCAGTGCCGGCCGGCGGGTTGGCGCACGCGGACCTGCCCCTGGCGCTGCGCATCCTGCGCGACCTCTCGGGCGATGCGGTGCAGACCGTGAAAGTGGATTCCGCCGAGACCCGTGAACGCATGGAGGCTTTCGCGCGCATGTTCATCCCGGCCATGGCGGGCCGCATCGCCCATTACAGCGGCGAACGCCCCATCTTCGAGCAACATGGCATCGAGGAAGAGATCCAGCGGGCCCTGGAGCGCAAGGTCTCGCTCAAGTCCGGCGGCTACTTGATCATCGACCAGACCGAGGCGATGACGACCATCGACGTCAACACCGGTGCCTACGTGGGGCACCGCACGCTCGAGGACACCATCCTCAAGACCAACCTGGAAGCAGCGACAGTGATCGCCCGGCAGCTGCGTCTGCGCAACCTCGGCGGCATCATCATCATCGACTTCATCGACATGACCGAGGAATCCCACAAGCAGGCGGTGCTGGATGCGTTGCAGCAAGCCATGGCCGGCGACCATGCCAAGACGCAGGTGACGGCGGTCTCGGCCCTGGGACTCGTGGAGATGACCCGCAAGCGCACCCGCGAGAGCCTGGAGCACATCCTCTGCGAGCCTTGTCCCAGCTGCCAGGGCCGCGGTTCCCTCAAGACCCCCGAGACGATCTCCTACGAGGTGTTCCGGGAAGTGCAGCGCCTGAGCCGGCAGTCGCAGGCGGCGGAACTCCGGATCCTGGCCGCCCAGGACGTGGTGGACCTGCTGCTGGACGAAGAATCCGGCGACCTGGCCGAACTGCAGGCCCAGGTGGGCAAGTCCATCAGCTTGCAGGCTGAAGCGTTATATAACCAGGAACAGTTCGACATAGTGCCCATCTGATGCACAAGAGCCGGACATCATGAGCCGCTGGGGACGCAGGCTGTGGCGCTGGTCGGCGGCGCTGTTCGCGTTGCTGGTCATCCTGCTGGCGACGCTCGTGGGGCTGTTCCGGCTCGCGGCGCCGCTCGTGCCCGGCTATCGGGCCCAGGTGGCGGCCTGGGCCAGCGGCGCCATCCATCATCCGGTGGAGATCGGCGCCATGAGCGCCGAATGGGGCTGGTACGGTCCAGAGGTGGCGCTGGAGGAGGTGCGCATCCTGAGCAAGGATGGGACCCAGGTGGTCGTCTCTGCCCAGGAGGTGCGCCTCGACTTGAGCCTGTGGAGCCTCGTCCACGGCAAGCTGCCGCTCCCCAGCCGCATCGTGCTGGTGGGGCCGCAGGCGGAGCTGCACCGGGACAGCCAGGGCGTGTTCAGCGTCATCGGCCTCGAAGGCGCCGCACAGCAGACCCCCACCGACTGGAAGGCGACCCTCAAGGACCTGTTCGCGCAATCGGCGGAGCTGTCCATCCAGAAAGGCCGGCTCACCTACGTGGAAGCGGGCGAGCCGCGGCCGCTGCTGTTCCAGTCCCTGGACCTCTCCCTGGACAATGCCGCAGACAGCCATGAGGTCTCGGGGGACGTGCAGTTGCCGGCGGAGTTCGGCCGCAGCTTTGCGTTCAAACTCAAGGTGGAGGGCGAGGAACTCGATCCCAAGCAATGGGATTGGAGCGGTTCCGTGGACGGGGTGGCGCTCCAGGTGCCGCGCCTCTTGCGCTACTGGCCGGAGTACGCCGGACGCTTCGGTCATGGCGTCACGGACCTGGACGGGGAGATGGCCGCGGACCATGGCGTGTTGCAGAGGTTCACGGCGGACGTGAACGCCCATGACATGCTGCCCTCGGCCGCCCCCCAGGACGCGTTCCAATTGGTGGCGGGCCATGTCGCTTGGGAGCGCAGCGGCGGCGGTTGGCGCCTGCAGGGGCACAAGCTGCAACTGCAGCGCGGCGCGAGCCTCTGGCCCCGGACCGACCTGGTGCTGGAGTACGGCGACGACGGCAAGGGCGTCGACTGGTCCGGCAGCGCCGGTTTTCTGCGCCTGCAGGATCTCAGCGTACTGGCCAGCTGGCTGCCCCAGGAGTTCACCCCGGACCTGAAGAGGCTGGCGGAGTTCGCGCCCACGGGCGATGTCTCGGCCGCTGCCTTCAAGCTGCACCTCGATGACAAGACCCCCGGGTACTGGTCAGTGAAGGGGCAGTTCCAGGATCTCGGTGTGCACAAGGCCGAGGGCTGGCCCGGCTTCAGCGGCATGACTGGCGACCTGAAGCTCGATCAGACCGGCGGCACCGTGAAGCTCGCTGCCCAGGACGCGAGTGTGGATTTCACGCCGCTGTTCCGCACACCGCTGCGCGCCGACTCCCTCTCTCTCGCCGCCACGGTCACTCATGATGCCGCCGGCTGGAAAGTGGCGGCGAACGGTTTCAAGGCGGCGAACCCGGATGCGGCCGCCCACGGCGACGTCGCCATGCAGTTCCCGGCGGGTGGCGCCGCGCCGCGCCTCGACATCGAGGCCGTGGTGGACCGCGCCGACGCCCGCAACAAATCCATCTATTTCCCGGTGGGCATCATGCCCAAGGACGTGGTGAAGTGGCTGGACGACTCCATCAAGGGCGGGCAGGTAGCGACCGGCAGCGTCTCCATCCACGGCAAGACCTCGGACTTCCCCTTCGACAAAGGCGGCGGCGTGTTCGACATCCGCTTCCATCTTTTGCACGGCGAACTGGACTACGCCGCCGGTTGGCCGGCGGTGAAGGACCTGGATGCTGACGTGCGCTTCCTGGACCAGGGGCTGAGCGCCCATGCCAACGGCGGCATGATCGCGGGCGACAAGATCATGGACGCCACGGCGAGCTTCGCTGACCTCGCCACCGGCGTGCTCACTATCGACGGCAGCGTCAAGGGAGATACCGACGACGCCCTGAAGTTCCTGCGCAGCCCGCCCATGAAGGACGTCGCGGGCCACTGGCTCGACAGCCTGAAGGGTGCTGGCGAGGCCGATACCCGTCTGCACGCAGTGTTGCCGGTGGAAGACCTCGGCAAGTTCGAATTGCAGGGAGCCACCACCCTGAAGGGTGCGAGTCTCGTCTCCAGCTTCGCGCCGGCCATGGTGGCGGATCAGCTCCAGGGTGTGCTCGAGTTCAACCGCGATGGGCTCTCCAGCCAGGGCATCGAGGGCCGCGTCCTGGGCGGCCCCGTGCGTGTGGTCATCCACTCCGACAAGGGCAGGAAAAAAGACATCACCGAGTTCACGGCTCAGGGCAGCGCTCTGGCCGGCGCGATTATGGACCAGTTTAAGCCCATGCCCGATGGCTGGCTGGAGGGCGCGGCAGCCTGGCGGCTGGAGGGGCACATCCCCGGCAAGGTCTCCACCAACACCGCTGCGTTCAACCTGGTGCTGCACAGCGACCTCATTGGTCTTGGCGTCGATCTGCCGCAGCCCTTCACCAAACCCCATGAAGACAGCCTGCCGCTCGACTTCCATCTCAAGCTGCTCGACAAGGACACCCTCTCGGGCACGGCCAACTACGGCGATGCCATCGGTGCGCGCCTGGATTTCGTCAGCGACGGCGATGCCTGGAAGTTCGACCGGGGTAACCTGAACCTGGGTGAGGGAGATGTCTACTTGCCCGACGACCCGGGCTTCACGGTGACGGGCAACGTGGAACGGTTCTCCTGGGATGAGTGGAAGCGCTTTATGCCGCCGGCGAGCGCCTCTACCGCGCCGCCCGGGGCGCTGCCACCGGCGGCCACCCCGCTGCCGTCTTTCGTGCAGGGCGCCGATCTCACCGTGGGCCAGCTGGAGGCCTTCGATCAGCGGCTCACCGGCCTGCACCTCCTGCTCTCCCGCAACGATGACGGCTGGCTGGCGAAGCTCGACAGCAAGGCCGCGGCCGGGACCCTTGCCCTGCCGGCGAGCGTGGATGCAGATCACCCCCTCAAGCTCGATATGGACCGGCTGCTGCTCACCCGGCAGGCGACACCCAAGTCCGCTGCGCCGGCGGCGGCCAGCGGTGCCGCGCCGGCACCGGCCACCACGTCTTCCAGCCAATACGACCCGCGGCGTATCCCGGCCCTCAAGTTCAGCGGCCGGCACTTCGAATACGGCGACCTCAAGCTCGGCAACGCGAGCTTCGCGCTTATGCCGCTCCCAGACGGCGTGGCCCTGCAAGACCTCAAGGTGGACTCCGATACCTTCGGCATCACCGGCGACGGAGCCTGGAAGGTGACGCCCGCCGGCACCCAGAGCGGCGCCCTCAACGTGGATGTGAAGAGCCGCGACGTGGGCAAGACGCTCTCGAACCTGGGCTTCGCCCCCGCCATCACCGGTTCCAAGGGCGAGATCAACGCCGCCCTCAATTGGCGCGACAGTCCCTTCGGTGACATCGTGCGTACCCTGAGCGGCACCCTGCATGTAAAGCTCGAGGACGGGCAGATCGTGGATGTGCAGCCGGGTGCGGGCCGCGTGTTCGGCCTGTTGAGCCTCAACGCATTGCCACGGCGCCTCTTGCTCAACTTCAGCGACGTGTTCGCCAAGGGTTTCGGCTACGACAGCATCGAAGGGGATTTCACCCTACAGGATGGTGACGCCTATACCAAGGATATGCAGGTGAAGGGACCGGCGGCGCGCATCACCCTGATCGGGCGCACCGGCCTCGCGCAACGCGATTTCGACGAGGCCCTGATCGTGGATCCCAACGTGGGCTCGACTCTGCCGGTGGTCGGAGCCCTCGCCGGCGGGCTGGGCGTGGGTGCCGTGGTGCTGCTGCTCACCGAGGTGTTCAAGAAACCCATCAGCGCCGCGGGCGAGACCCGATATCACCTGACCGGGACGTGGGATAATCCGGTGCTCACCAAAGAGAACGCGGCGCCGCCGGCCAAGAAGACCCCATGAGATTACCCCTGCTGCTCCTGCTCGTTTTCTCGCTCCCGGCGCTGGCCGACACCGACAGCTTCAGCATCGGTGCCGACCAGTGGGCCCAGCCGCGCAGCGGCAGCGAGCTGCTGCATCTAACCCCGTTCAGCGCCGCGGTGCAGGACTGGGTGCACAACCCCGGCGCGCGCATCGTCATCGTGCACGCCGGCAGCGACCAGGGCAGCCTCTGGGCCAGCGAACTCTCGGACTGGCTGGTGGCGCTCGGCGTGCCTTCGGATCACATCGACAAGCGCGTGAGCGGCGACCAGGGGGAGGGCAGCATCACCCTCCTGGTGGAGCACTGACATGCAGCAGGTGGCCGCCATCCAGATGAACTCCGGCAGTGACGTCACCGTCAACCTGCGGGAGGCGGGCCGGCTCATGGCCAAGGCTGCCGCCGGTGGCGCCCAGCTCCTGGTGCTACCGGAGAACTTCGCGCTCATGGCGGAGAACGACTCGGCCCGTGTCGCTGCCGGCGAGGTGGACGGCAGCGGGCAGATCCAGGACTTCCTGGCGGAGAAGGCCCAGACCCTGCGGGTGTGGATCGTGGGCGGCACGCTGCCCGTGTTCGCCTCCCGCGAGCGGGTCTATGCCCGTTGCCCGGTATACAACCCGGACGGCCGGCGCGTCGCCTACTACGACAAGATCCATCTCTTCGACGTGCAGGTCAATGCCGCCGGCGAGAGCTACCATGAGTCGGCGCGCACCGAGCCCGGCAGCAAGCCCGTGGTGGTGAGGACGCCCTTGGGCAAGCTTGGGTTGGCAGTGTGCTACGACCTGCGCTTCCCGGAGCTCTTCCGCCAGTTGCAGGCCTCGGGCGCGACGCTCTTCGCCGTGCCCTCGGCCTTCACCCGCACTACCGGCGAGCGCCACTGGTCGCTCCTGGTGCGTGCCCGGGCGGTGGAGAACCTGAGCTTCGTGATCGCCGCCGCCCAGGCGGGACGCCACGCCAACGGCCGCGAGACCTGGGGCCATAGCATGATCGTAGACCCCTGGGGCGAGCTGCTCTCGGAGCGCAAGAGCGACGACGCGGGCGCCGTCACGGCGGTACTGGATCCGGCCCAGCAGACGCGCTTGCGGGCCAGGTTCCCGGCTTTGAGTCATCGGCGGCTGTAAGGGTTAAAATCGGCCTATCCGCCCCCATATCCGTCTTAAAGCCCCGTCTCCAGGAATCCCATGCAGAACGCCCTCAAGATCGCCGAACAGAGCCTGCTCACCCCCACGGGCCTGGACGAGAAGCACGTGGCCCAGCTCCTGGACCGGCTCCTGGCCTATCAGGTGGACAGCGCCGACCTCTACTTCCAGCTCGCCCGGCACGAGTCATGGTCGCTCGAGGACGGCATCGTGAAGGACGGTGCCCACAGCATCGAGCAGGGCGTGGGCGTGCGGGCGGTCTCCGGGGAGAAGACCGGCTTCGCCTATTCCGACGAGATCCTCTTGCCGGCGCTCACCCGCGCCTCGGACATGGCCCGGGCCATCGCCAAGCAGGGGGGGCGCAACGGTCTCAAGGCCTGGAACCCCCATGCCGCCCAGCGCCTCTACCCGGCCCTGGACCCGCTGCCGACCCTGGCCGACGCGGACAAGGTGAAGCTCCTGGAGCAGGTGGACGCGGAGGCGCGCCGCGCCGACCCGCGGGTCAAGCAGGTGATGGTGAGCCTCGCCGCGACCCAGGACACGGGGCTGGTGGCGGCGAGCGACGGCACCCTGGCCGCCGACGTGCGTCCCCTGGTGCGCTTCAACGTGAGCGTGATCGTGGAGCAGGACGGACGCCGCGAGCAGGGCTATGCGGGCGGCGGCGGGCGCTTCAGCTACGGTTATTTCCTGGAATCGGGCCGGGCCCTGGGCTTCGCCCGGGAAGCGGTGCGTCAGGCCTTGGTGAACCTCGCGGCCGCGCCGGCTCCGGCGGGCACCATGACCGTGGTGCTGGGTCCGGGCTGGCCCGGCATCCTGCTGCACGAGGCCATCGGCCACGGCCTCGAAGGTGACTTTAACCGCAAGGGCACCTCGGCCTTCTCCGGCCGCGTGGGCCAGAAGGTAGCGAGCGAGCTCTGCACCGTGGTGGACGACGGCACCATCAAGGACCGGCGCGGCTCCCTGAACGTGGACGACGAGGGCACCCCGAGCCAGTGCACCACGCTGATCGAGAAAGGTGTCTTGAAGGGTTACATGCAGGACAAGCTCAACGCCCGGCTCATGGGCGTGGCGCCCACGGGCAACGGCCGGCGCGAGTCCTTCGCGCACCTGCCCATGCCGCGCATGACCAATACCTACATGCTCCCGGGTCCCCACGACCCCGAGGAGATCATCCGTTCCGTCAAGAAAGGGCTCTATGCCGTGAACTTCGGCGGCGGCCAGGTGGACATCACCAACGGCAAGTTCGTGTTCTCGGCCAGCGAGGCCTACCTGATCGAAGACGGCAAGGTGACGCGCCCGGTGCGCGGCGCCTCGCTGATCGGCAACGGCCCGGATGTGCTGACGCGCGTCAGCATGGTGGGCAACGATCTCAAGCTCGACGAGGGCGTGGGCACCTGCGGCAAGGAAGGCCAGAGCGTGCCCGTGGGCGTGGGTCAGCCCACTCTGAGGATCGACGGCATTACCGTCGGCGGAACCGGCTGAAGGCCATCTTAAAAGCTACTCGCTCGGCATAGCTTCGTTGCGGTCTGGCTCCCAATCCTCACGTACAACAAAAGTACGCTCCGGTGGCTCGCCTCCCGCGCCTCGCTCTGCCTTCGCTCGCGACGCTTTTAAGATGGCCTTGTGAATTATTCTAGGCCGGGGAAGTCCTTCAGCCGGCTCATCAGTTCCTTACGGGTCTTGCACACCAGCGTGGCGTGACCGAGCTTGCGGCCCGGCCGCGGCTCCTTGCCGTAGTCGTGGTAGTGGGCGCCCTTGATCTTGAGCACCTCATCCCGGGTAGGCATGTTGCCGATGAAGTTCACCATGGCGGAGTAGCCGATGGGCCAGGTGTCCCCCAGGGGCAGGCCCAGGATGGCGCGCATGTGGTTCTCGAACTGGCCCGTCACCGCCCCCTCGATGGTCCAGTGGCCGGAGTTGTGCACCCGCGGTGCCGTTTCGTTGGCGATGAGCTTGCCCTTCTTCACGAAGAACTCGATGGTGAGTACGCCGGCGTAGTCGAAATGCTCCATCACCTTCTTCACGTACCTCTGGGCCTGGGTCTGGAGCTTCGTGTCGGGGTAGGGCGCGATGGAGAGCCGCAGGATGCCCTCCCGATGGCTGTTCTGGGCGAGCGGATAGAACGCGGTCTCGCCCTGGAGGTTCCTGACGCCGATGAGGGATACCTCCCGCTCGAAGGGGATGAACTCCTCGAGGATCAAGGGCACGCCCGAGAGGGCGTTGAAGGATGAACCGAGCTCGGCGGGGCTGCGGATCACCCGCTGGCCGCGGCCGTCATAGCCCAAGCGCCGTGTCTTCAGCACCGCGGGGTAACCGATGTCGTGGATCGCTTCTTCCAGCTCCGGCATGGTCTCCACGGCCCGGAAGCGGGTGGTGGGGATCTTGAGCTGGTCGAACAGGGTCTTCTCGGACAGCCGGTCCTGGCCCGCGGCCAAGGCTGCCACGGGCGGCAGGAAGGGCTTGTCCTTGGGGATACCGGCGAGGGCCTCCACCGGCACGTTCTCCACGTCGTAGGTGAGGAGGTCCACCTTCGAGGCCAGCTCCTCGATCTTCTTCGGGTCGCTGAACTCGCCCAGGATGATGTCGCCGATCTGGCCGCCGGGAGCATCCTCGCTCTTGTCCAGGAACAGGAAGCCCAGCCCCAAGCGGTAGCCGGCGAGCGCCAGCATCCGGCCCAGTTGCCCCGCGCCGACGATGCCTACCGTTTTGCGCGTGCCGTTCACGGACATAGAGTCACTTTCGGGAGGGGTCGGGGCGTTGCAGCACCATGCGGGTCTGCTCGCGGCGGAAGGCCTCGAGCCGCTTGCGGATGGGGGCCGATTGGGTGGCGAGGATAGCGGCGGCCAACAACCCGGCGTTGATGGCGCCGGCCTTGCCGATGGCCAGGGTCCCCACCGGGATACCCGCGGGCATCTGGGCGATGGAGAGCAGGGAATCGATGCCCTGCAGGGTCTTGGATTCCACCGGCACGCCCAGCACGGGCAGTACAGTCTTGGCGGCGGTCATGCCGGGCAGATGGGCAGCGCCCCCGGCGCCGGCCACGATCACTTTGATGCCGCGCTTCTCGGCGCGGCCGGCGTACTTGAACAGCAGGTCCGGGGTGCGGTGCGCCGAGACCACCCGGGTCTCGAAGGGGATATCCAGCAGGTCGAGGGTGTTGGCGGTATGCTCCAGGGTCTCCCAATCGGACTTGGAGCCCATGATGACGCCGACCAGGGGTTTCTTGGGTGCCTTCATCTCGGCATTTTACCCGCGTTCGCGGGGCTTATAAACGCTTCAGGCCAGGCTCTGGATGTAGCGGAACAGCTCCCGCGCATGGCGCGGCGGCTTGCCGGTCGCCGCTTCCTGGGCGGCCTCCCGTACCAGGCGCCTCAAGTGCTGGCGGTCCGCCTCCGGGCGGCGCCCCAGGAACTCCGCCAGGGCCGCGTCCCCCTCGCTGATGAGGCGGTCGCGCCAGCGTTCGTTCTCCTGGAAGCGGGCCTTGGAGAGCTTGTCGGCGCTCTTGAACTGCGCCAGCGCCGCGCGGATCGGTTCCGGATCCAGCCCGCGCATGAGCTTGCCGATGTACTGGCGCTGGCGCTTCGATGCGCCGTGGCTCGTGATGCGCCGTGCGAGCTCGATGGCATCCCGGAGTTTCTCCGGCAGGTCCAGCACCGTGAGCTGGTGTTCCGGCAACTCCACGAGCTCGGCGCCCAGGTCCTGCAGCGCCTGCATGTCGCGCTTCTGCTGCGACTTGCTCGGGCCCTCCGGGAGGTCGTCTGCGTCATCCATAGTAGAATGTGGTCTTGACAGTTTCGGG
>DASYZF010000441.1:0-6227 GCA_035946515.1 Gammaproteobacteria bacterium
TGCCGCCGCCGGGAATTTTCGTGCTGTCCACGATGGTGCGGGTGATGCTGTGGCCGCTGCCGGTGACGGAGATATTGCCCACGGAAACGGTACGGGCGACCATGCCGACGTGGGCATCGGGGCCCTTGGCGGCGATGCTGCCGGTGACCGACGCCGCCCCGCCGCTGCCGGCGACGATGAGGAAAGCGCCCGCCACGCCGCCAGTGCCGCTTTGCTTGCGATCCGATACCACGCCCGCCTCCTGGTGGCTGTCGGCGGTATAGGCCCCGGCATGCGCAGTTGCGGTGATGGAACCGTTCACCTTCACCATGCGGGCACCGTTGCCGCTGCCGAGATTCTCGATATCGAGGCCCGCGGCCAGGGGCAGATCGAAGGGGTGCGTGTTCAGGTTGGTCGCGGCGGGCTTGCCGGAAACCGTGATGTTGCCGTTGATGGTGATAGCCCCGCCACCGCCGTTTTCGGTGGCTCTGATAGTGATATCCGCGGGGCCAGCGGCGCTGCTCGCGGTGAGTGCCCCCGTGACGATGGTATCGCTCTTGCCGGAGGCGGAGATGTTGATGCGATCCGCGTTGATGGCGCCCACGTTGAGCGCAGTCTTGACCGGGCCCAAGACCAGCATATTCACCGCCTTGCCCGTGAGGTTACCGGCGGTAATAGCGGCCGAGTTACTGACCAGACTGGTGTCATCGGCATGGATAGTGATGCTGCCACCAGTGGCCATGACGTCGCCAAGGGTGATCTTGCCGCCGTAGGAACCGCTGGCGCTGATGCTTACCGCCTTGCCGGTCAGGACCGTACCAGTAGCGGTGATGGTCGCCGCGGTGGCTGGGCCATGGTGAGCATGGATGGAAAGGTTACCAGCGGAAGCCGTGAGGTTGCCGCCGATGGTAATCGTGCCGCCCGTAATGGCAATGGCCTTTGCATTGACTGGGCCCAAGGTTACGGCGCCCTGGGAGGCATTCGCGGTGAATGCGCCTTTGATGTTGATGGCGATGCCGGTGAGATTGATGGTGCCGCTAGTGGCCGCAAAGATCTCACTGAGCGTTGCCGCGCTGCCATAGGGTTTGCAGACGCCCTGGCCGCAATTTAACGAGTTTGCGCCCACATTCATCAAACTCCCATGACCGGCTGTACCTGAGTGCAAGGTAAGCGTGCCGGTCTTGATGGTGAGGTTGCCGGCGCCGGTGAGCGCGGTGATAGCAGTGGCGGGTCCAGAAGCGACGCCACCGGGATTGCCCGCTGCGATGCTGTTGCTGGCCACCAGCACCACGTTGACGCCCGCATTGAGCTGCGCATCGATGAAATGCTCGCCGACAAAGTCACCGGAAGTAATGCTGCCCCCCTTACTGGACCCGGCCGTGATGAAGAGCTTGGCCGGGTCAAGCAGTAAGTTGCCGCCGTGACCAAGGTTCACATCGCCGCGCACCGCCAAGTGATGGCCCGAGAGTTCGACGAAGCCACCTTGGGCGCCGTCACCACCCGCATCGATCACCGAGGTGGGGGTAAGCCTGGTCGCGCCGTTGCCCCGGAGGATAACCGTGCCGCCGGCGACGCCGGGGTCGGTGGCGCTGGCATCCAGGGTGCCGCTGTTATCGATGTCACCACCCCGGGCTGAGAGCACGATCTCGCCGGACTCGTTCCGGATGGAGTGGGCCGCCACGAAGCCGCTGTTGTTCACGGCGGTGGCGACCAGGGCGTTGCCCACGTCCGCGGTCATCACCACGGCGCCGCCGTCGGCGGTGATCTCACCGGTGTTGCTCACCCCGGCGAGGCGCGCCAGGGTGGCGCCGTCGACGGTGTAGCTGATGAGCTGGTTCTTGTCGAAGGTGAGCGTGGCGCTGTTGCCGGCCGCGAGGTACACCCGGCCGCTCTGGGCGTCGATATGCCCGTCGTTCTCCACGTAGTCACCCGCCAGCACCACGTAGCCGCCGGAGCCCGCGACGATGCTGCCCTGGTTCTGCACCACGCCCGGCGTCGCCGAGGAACCCCGGGAGAACACGTAGTTCCCCTGCATGAAGTCCGCGTCGCTGACGTCGAGGGTGCTGGCCACGAGCCCGGCCACGTCCAGGGTCGCGCCCGGCGCGAACAGGATGCCGTTGGGGTTCACCAGGAACACCTGGCCGTTGGCGGTGATGTTGCCGAAGATGCTCGAGGGGTTGCTGCCGATGACCCGGTTCAGCACCACCGCGGAACTGGAGGGCTGCACGAACTGCACGTATTGGTTCGCGCCCACCGAGAACTGCTGCCAGTTGATCACCGCCCGCTGGGAGCCCTGGTTGATCACCGTGCCGTTGGCGGAGGGGGTGCTGATGGTGGCGGTGCCGCCCACCACCTGGCCGCCGGTGGGGTTCGCCAGCGCGGCGAGCGGCGCCAGGGCGCCCAGGCCGAGCGCGCCGAGTCGCGCCGGATGCCGCGCCTCGGCCAGTGCCGCGCGCAGGGAAGCAAGCAGGGAGGAAATGCCGGATTTGTGGTGATTCATGACTCAGCCCTCAGATGGGAGCTCAGAAATTCATGCCCAGGGTGAACCAGATATGGCCGCCCTTGTCGCCGTCGCTGGGCCGGCGGCCGATGGGATAGGCCCATTGCAGACGCGCGTTCAGCCCGTCCGCGGACGGCAGGAGCTGCAGGTCGAGGCCGCCGCTGGAGATGCCGCGGGAGCTGTCCCCGGTCAGCCCGACAGTACCGGCCTTGTCCCAGACCTTGCCGTTGTCCAGGAACACGCCCCACACCAGGGGCCAATAAGGCCCCCAGGAGAACTGCCGCTCCATCTCGGTGGAGACGAAGTAGCCGCTGTCGCCGCGCTCTTCGGCGGACTGGTAACCGAGCACGCTGCCCGGGCCGCCCAGGTTGAACTTGTCGGCGTCGGTGAGGGTGTTCGCCGAATAGGAGAGGTTGAGCTGGTCGACCCAATACCAGTCGCCGGCGAAGGGCAGTTGGTAGCTGGTGTCCAGTTCGGTGCGGCCGCGCTCGCGGCTCACGTTGTTGAGCCCGGCGCCGTGGTCGTAATGCTTGCCGTTGGTCCACAGGGTCCAGGACATGTTCAGGCTGCTCTGGTCCTCGAACTGGCGCGTATAGAAGGTGCCGATCTGCAGCAGCAGGATGTTGGTGGTGAGGGAGTTCAGCCCCGGCTCATGGCTGCGGCTGTTGTCCCAGTTCAGGCCCATGTTCCAGTAGAAGCTGCGGCTGGAGGACCGGGTGGAGGGGTATTGCCAGCTCATCACCGCGTTCTCGGTGCTGCCGCTGAACGGCAGACCGGGCCCGACGGCGCCTGCCGCCGTGAAGATGCCGTGGTACTCGGCGCGGTTGTAGGAGGTGGTGAGCGTGCCGCCGGCAGGCCCCACCGGCAGCGCGTAGGCCAGCTTGCCGAAGTTGAGGCGGTCGCCGTCGGAATGGGTGATGCCGGCATTGAGCTGGTCGCCGCTGCCGGTGAGGCTGTTGATGTTGGCCTCGGCGTTGATACGCCAGCGGCCGATCACGCTGCGCCCGTAGTCGTCGACGGAGGCGTCCCCGCTCATGCGGGTCTCCTCCACGTTGAAGAGCACGTCGGAGCTGCCGTAGTCGGCGCCGGGGCTCAACACGGCGCGCGCCTGCACCCCCGGCAGGTCGTTCATGAGCAGCACCGCGCGCTCGGCCGCCGCATCGGTATAGACATCGCCGCTCATGAGACCCGTGGCGCGCTTCTCGAACACCGCGCTGCGGGTGTGGTCGTTGCCCTGGATGGCGATCTTGCCGACCCGACCTTCCACCACCAGCAGCTTCACGGTCCCGCCCTTGAGGGTCTGGGCCGGGAGCGAGACGTAGGCGAGGCCGTAACCCTTGCCGCGGTAGTAGCGGGTGAGCACGTCGGCTGCGTCGTAGAGTTCCGCCAGGGTCAGGGACTTGCCCACGTAGCCCGCGATCTGGGCCTGCAACTCGCTCGCGGGGATGGCGCTGTTGCCCTCGATGTCGAAACCCTGGACCGTGACCGCAGGACCGCCGGGGGCCACGCCCGAGGGGGTAACGGCGGCGGCGTTGCTGATCGGGGCTGACTGGGCCTTCGGGAGCGGCGTGGTCTGGGTCGGAAGACTGGATTGCACCTGCCCGGGTGTCACGGGCGGGGGTGTCGGCGCCGTCGGGCTCGGTGGAGGGGCTGCCAGGAGCTCTGCCGCCGGCAAGCACATGCAGAAGGCTACGGACGCGAAAGCCAGTACGCTTCCTCTCACGGATTTCTCCCCTCAAGATGCGGCTCGACTCGAAAAACCGGTCTACACGGACCCGGAACCCCTGTTTTAGCCCCGGAAAACCCCCAGCCATCGCGGGCTGTTATTGGACTTACTCTACTGGAAAACGTCGGTTACCGGATACTTTTTATCGTGTAAGGCTACGCTGACGCCGTCAGACCCATCACACCCGGGACGCCTGTCTTACGGAGGGCGGGCCCGGTTAGAATTCCCACTTCACCGGGGGCCTAAGCCTTCTCGCGTTTTCCATATAAAAGAGCGCATAAGACAATGATTTCCAGAAGAAATGCCTTCTACGCCCAATCCGGCGGGGTCACCGCCGTCATCAACGCCTCCGCTTGCGGGGTCATCGAGACCGCCCGCAAACACAAGCGCCACATCGGCAAGGTCTACGCAGGCCGCAACGGCATCATCGGCGCGCTCCTGGAAGACCTGATCGACACGAGCCGCGAGAGCCTGGCCGCGATCCGCGCCCTGCACCACACTCCGGGCGGCGCGTTCGGCTCCTGTCGGTACAAGCTCAAAGGACTGGAAGAGAACCGCGCCCAGTACGAGCGCCTGATCGAGGTCTTCAAGGCCCACGACATCGGTTACTTCTTCTATAACGGCGGCGGGGACTCGGCCGACACCTGCCTCAAGGTCTCCCAGCTCTCCGAGAAGCTCGGTTACCCACTGCAGGCGATCCACGTGCCCAAGACCGTGGACAACGACCTGCCCATCACCGACTGCTGCCCCGGCTTCGGCTCGGTGGCCAAGTACGTGGCCGTGTCCACCAAGGAGTGCGCCCTGGACGTGGCCTCCATGGCCAAGACCTCCACCAAGGTGTTCATCCTGGAGGTCATGGGCCGCCACGCGGGCTGGATCGCGGCCGCCGGCGGCCTCGCTGCAGAACGGTCCGGCGACGCGCCGCACATCATCCTGTTCCCGGAGCTTGCGTTCGACCGCACGGCCTTCCTGGCCCGGGTCAAGCAGTGCGTGGAGCAGTACGGCTACTGCGTGGTGGTGGCCTCCGAAGGCGTGCGCAACCCGGACGGGACCTTCCTCGCCGAAGCCGGCAGCCGCGACGCCTTCGGCCACGCGCAGCTCGGCGGCGTGGCGCCGACGCTCGCCGCCATGGTGAAGGCGGAGCACCAGTACAAGTACCACTGGGCGCTGGCCGACTACCTGCAGCGTGCCGCCCGCCACGTGGCGAGCAAGGTGGACGTGGAACAGTCCTACGCCGTCGGCAAGGCCGCGGTGGAGCTGGCCGTGAAGGGCCACAACGCCGTGATGCCCGCCATCCAGCGCAAGTCCGCCAAACCTTACAAGTGGGGCATCAGGGTGGCCAAGCTCGCGGAGGTGGCCAACCGGGAGAAGTTCATGCCCCGGGAGTTCATCACCGCGGACGGTTTCGGCATCACCCCCGCCTGCCGCCGCTACCTTGCGCCGCTCATCCAGGGAGAGGATTATCCGCCCTACAAAAACGGCGTGCCCGACTACGCCAGGCTCAAGAACCTGGCGGTGAAGCGCAAGCTCAAGACCGATTTCAAGCTGTAAAACGACCGGCCTCGCGGCCGACCATCCATGAGCCTCTAGGGAGACCCCGATGTTCCATCAATATATGTTGTTCGCGCTGGGCTGTGCAGTCCTCGCGATCGTCTACGGCGCCGTCTCGGTGCGCTGGATCCTGGCCCAGCCGGCCGGCAACGAGCGCATGCAGGAGATCGCGGCGGCCGTGCAGGAAGGCGCCCGCGCCTACCTGAACCGCCAGTACACCACCATCGGCCTGGTCGGCGCGGTGCTGTTCCTGGCCATCGGCTTCGCCCTCAACTGGTACACCGCCGTGGGCTTCGCCGTCGGTGCGGTGCTCTCCGGCGCCACGGGCTACATCGGCATGAACATCTCGGTGCGCGCCAACGTGCGCACCGCCGAGGCCGCCCGCAAGGGCATGAACGCCGCCCTCGCCGTCGCCTTCCGCGGCGGCGCCATCACCGGCATGCTGGTGGTGGGCCTGGGGCTCCTCGGCGT
>DASYZF010000442.1:0-1648 GCA_035946515.1 Gammaproteobacteria bacterium
ATCGGCGGATATTGATTGCCGCTACGCCGCCGTCCGCGGTCACGGAGGAACTCCTGCGCTGCTACTCATCGTGAGGAGCGTCCGGGGTGATGATCCCGCAAGGGCAAGAGGGCTGTCGAAGCCTTCGGAGAGCTGGGATGGCGAGCCCTGCGCTGAGCTGGTGGACCGGTGCGCTGTCCACGCTGCACCGCGTCGACCCCTGCCGCGCGCCGCCGACCCCGGGGCCGGGAATAGCAGGCGTGGGGGTGACCTTCGGGCCGAGCTGGCCCTGTCGGGCACTCGATTTCGCCGGCCTCATCGGCATCGGCGGGTACCGCTTTATCGACCGCGTCGTCGCCTGCTACGACCTGCCTCTTGGCGACGGCTTCGGCGCCAAGCTCGAATGGCTGACCCGCGTGCTCACCTTGACCTGGCTCATTGATGCAGCTGCCCTACGACGCCGTCGGCATCCCCAAGCACCTGTTCTGGGTGGCCCATGCCTTTAGCCACGGCCCGGCGCCCCAGGCCAGTGAAGTTGATGCCGGCGAAACCCGCGCGGGCCGGATGATGGCCAGGAGCCCCCCGAACACAGTGGTCAGGTGCATTACGGAGTGCCAATCGCACGGGAAACTCGGTGCCGGTTACCCCCCGACCGGGCATTGGCCCTCGGAAGACCCTTGACAAACGGCCGAGAGGATGCTTAGCCGGGAATAGCGTCCGTGCCGATCGAATGGAGGGCAGAGATGGGCTGGGGAACCTGGACGCGGCGGGTGATCATTCCCGCCGGGCTTGGCTTCGTTCTGGCGGCATCGATGGCGGCCCCGGCCGTGGCCGGCCGCAGCGGGGGCAGCTGGACATCGCTGGCGCCGGTGCCGGCGCCGACCGAGGGGATGTCGGTGGCGCACGTGGGCAACGTGATCGTCGCTGCCTACGGCTTCAGCCCGGCTTCCGGGGACACCAACGCAACCCGCCTCTACGACATCGCCGCCAACACCTGGACCCGCGGCGCGACCGCCCCCGGCGGGCCCAGCTCCGAGGGCACCGCCGTGGCGCACGGCGGCAGCGTCTACGCCCTCGGCGGCCGGGACGGGACCCAGAATCACATGAACCACCGCTACACCCCGGCCACCAACACCTGGGCCGTGCTGGCTCCCATGCCGACCGGCCGCACCGGGCTGGCCGCCGCGGTGGCCGGCGATGCGATCTTCGCCATCGGCGGGCGCAAGCAGATCGGCGGCCCCTGCAGCGGCCAGCCGCTGGCCACCGTCGAGCGCTACAACATTGCCACCAACACCTGGACAACGGTGGCGCCGCTGCCGGCGCGGCGGTCGGACATCGGCGCCATCGCCCACGGCGGAAAGGTCTACGTCTTCGGCGGCTGCACGAACGGGATCTCTACCGTTTCCCACGCGGTGGAGATCTACAACCCGGTCACCAACACCTGGGCCGCAGGCGCACCGATGCCCACCGCCCGGGCCGGTTTCTACGGCGTCGGAATCGTCGGCGACAACATCTACGTCATGGGCGGCATCAACGCGGCCGGCAGGCCGTCTGCGGCCAACGAGGTCTACAACATCGCCCACAACACCTGGAGCAAAGCCACCCCGATGCGCCACCCCCGCGGCGAGATGGGCGTGACCTCCCACGGCGGGCGAATATTCACCGTGGG
>DASYZF010000443.1:0-13858 GCA_035946515.1 Gammaproteobacteria bacterium
GCGCGCGAGCTGCTGCGCCTGGAGGAGCTCACCGCCGAGATCGTGGCAGTGGATGATTTCGATCCGAGTGAGCTAGGCACGCATCCGTTCGCGAAACCGCTCCCGGCATGAAGAAGCGCCTGGTCTACGAGGTCACGCTGGACATCGGCGCGGAGCTCACGCCTGAGTTCGACGTCTGGCTGGCCGACCACGTGCACGCCATGCTGGCGCTGCCGGGATTCACCGACGCCCGTATCCTGAGTCCGGAAGACCCGGAGGCGGCATCCGGTTCGCCTGCCACGGCGCGCCGGGTGGTGCAGTACACCCTCGCCGGCCGCGCCGAGCTGGACCGTTACCTCGCTGAGCACGCCCCGCGCATGCGCGCCGAGGGGGTCACACGCTTCGGGGGGAAGCTCAAGAGCAGCCGCCGCGTGCTGGACGTGGACCAGTCCCTGGCGGGGGCGCTTGCGCTGCCGGGCATTGTGCTGATGCCCGAGACCGATCGTTGCCGCAATTGCGGCACGCCGCTCAACGGCAAGTTCTGCGCAGAGTGCGGTCAGCGCAACCACAGCGCGGTCTCGACCCTGAGGGAGATCACCGAGGACTTCGCCGGCACCCATTTCGGCTTCGACACCAAGTTCATCCACAGCATCGTGCCGCTCTTGTTCCGGCCCGGTTTCCTGACCCGTGAATACTGCATCGGGCGCCAGGAGCGCTACATCAAGCCGTTCCGGCTCTACTTGTTCAGCAGCGTGGTGTTCTTCTTCCTGGCCGCCTTCATGTGGTCGCCGTCGGTCAGCTCCGGCAAGACCCAGAACCTCAGCCCCCAGGCCAAGGCCGAGATCAGCGTGGCGGACCGGGAGGCGACCCGGGCGCAGCTCAACAAGGCCCTGGAGGAGATCAAGGCGAAACCGGGAGAGGACGAGGCGGAGAAACACTTCGCCGAGGCCATCGTCATGGACCAGTTGGCCAAGCTGGACCAGGCGGCGGCACCGGCGAGCAAGTCAGGGGCCGCGGCAGCGGCGACGACCGCGGCACCCGTCGCCGCGAGCAAGCACCACACCACGGCCTCCTACAACTACAACGGCGGCGACATCGACATCGACCTGCCCCCGGACTACAAGCCCAAGGACGCGACCGAAAGCAGTTTCATCGACAAGCTCTCCAAGATCAAGGAGAACCAGGACCAGTTCAAGCATCAGCTCTACCAGAACCTGCCGAAGATGATGCTGCTGTTCATGCCGCTCATCGCCATGTTCCTGAAGCTGCTCTACATCGGCTCCAAGCGCCTCTTCACCGCGCACTTCGTATTCACCCTGCATTACCACGCCTTCGTGTTCGTAGTCATGCTGATGGTGATGCTCATCGGCTTCGGCGCCCGGCACCTCATCTGGCTCGAACCCCTGAAACGCGAGGCCGGCACCGTAGCAGGCTGGTACGTGGCCATCTACCTGTTCCTGGCGCTGCGCTTCTTCTACCGCCAGTCCTGGGTCATGACGGGCTTGAAGTTCTTCATGCTGTTCATCAGCTACTGCATGGCGGCGGGCATCACCTTCGCGGCGGCGGTGGCCCTCACCGCGGCAGAGATCTGAAACCGGACTGGGCGCCCTTGAGGGCTATCAGACCCGGGTAGTGCTTGAACTGAAGCCAGCAGCCTGCCCCTCTACATGAGGGTTAGGCCCGGGAACTACCCGCACCCTGCAATCCTCTTGAGAAACCCCCGATTGTCAGGTAATTTCGAATATCGGCTCTTAACCCGTTATATATGAAGGGGTTTACAAAAGCTTTGTACTATCTCTTGAAGGATATATAGGCAGGGCCGGGTATTTGGCCTAAATTTACTTAATGCAGGACGCCTGCCGTCCGGTTTCCGGGCGACTCCGGCTGGGATGGCCGTCAAGGGGCAGGTGACGCGGCGTGAAACTCGCCAGCGCCTTCAACCATTCGCCGAACCTGGTGACGCTCACGCGCCTGGCCGACGACCTCTATGTGGATGTCAACGACGCCTTCGAGCGGGTGCTGGGCTATTCCCGCTCCTCCATCATCGGCCAGAACCCGGTAGCCCTCGGGGTCTGGGACGGGCCCCGCCGCGAACGCTTCCTCAACGCCCTGCGCAAGTACCACAGCATCGCCAACCAGCCCGCGAGCTACCGCCGCCGCGATGGCGGCGAATACCAGGGCCTGCTGAACGCCGAGGTGGTCTCCTTCGAGGGCGAGGACTACGTGCTCTGCATCGTGCAGGATCTGGCACCCGCCGATCCCGTCACCGAGACCAGCCGCAAGAGCGCCCTCGACCATGCCACGGAAGCCGTGTATGTGACCAGCCCCGAAGGGCGGTTCCTGGAGGCCAACCCGGCTTTGGCGCGGCTCTTAGGCTATACCTCGCCGGAGGAGCTGCTCCAGGAGGTGCAGGACATCGAGGTGCAGGTCTACGCCGACCCGGAGACGCGCCTGGGAATGATCGCGGCGCTGCGGCGCGACGGCCAAGTGGAGAACCACGAAGCCCAGGTGCGGCGCCGCGACGGCAGCCTCATCTGGATCTCCGAGAACGTCCAGGCGGTGCGCGACGCTTCCGGCAAGCTGCTGCGCATCGCCGGCAGCTTCGTGGACGTGAGTGCCCGCAAGGAAGTGGAGGCGGCGCTGCAGCTCTCCGAGCAGAAATACCGCACCCTCGTGGACCACAGCCAGGATGGCGTGTTCATCACCCAGGAGGGCATCTACACCTACGTCAACCAGGCCTACGCCGACATGCTGGGTTACGACGTGATGGAGATGACGGGCAGCCCCTACGCGGACTTCATCGCCCCCGAGGACCGGCGCTTCCTCGAGGAGCTGTGGAAGAAGCGCCGCGCCGGTCAATGGGAGCAGAACGCCTACGAGGTGCAGCTCCTCAAGAAGGATAGCCGCACTCGGGTGCTGGCCTCGGTGCGCTCCGGCCCCATCATGCTGGGTGGTCGCCTCGCCAGCACCGGAACCATCCGCGACATCACCGAGGAGCGCCGCACCCAACAGGCGCTGCTCGCCGCCGAGCAGAAATACCGTGCCATATTCGAGAACGCGGTGGTGGGCATGTACCAGAGCACCCCCACCGGCCAGTACCTCAAGGCCAACAACGCCCTCGCCCGAATCTTCGGCTTCGACAACCCTGAGGAGATGTTCGGCAACATCAAGAACATCAGTGAGCTGTACCGCAGCCCCAACGAACGCAGCATCATCAACACCGAGCTCGAGCGGGTGGGCCGGGTCACGGGCAGGGAGGTGGAGATGCGCCGGCGCGACGGCCAGAGCATCTGGATCTCCCTGAGCGCGCGCGTGGTGCGCGACGCAGAGGGTGCGGTCGCCTACTACGAGGGGTCGCTGCACGACATCACCGCCCGCAAGCGCGTGGAAGCAGCGCTGCAGAGCTCGGAGCAGCGCTACCGCATGCTGGTGGACCACAGCCAGGTCGGCGTGTTCATCAACGAGAACGGCCGCTACAGCTATGTGAACCACGCCTTCGCGACCATGCTGGGCTACACCGAGGCCGAGCTCACCGGCATGAGCTACCGCGACATCTTCCCACCCGACGAACTGGCCGCCGCCGACAGTCGGTTCCTGCGGCGCCAGCGCGGCGAGGACGTACCCAACAACTACGAGTCCACGCTGCTGTGCAAGGACAAGAAGACACGCCTCAACGTCACCCACAGCATCGGCACCATCGACGTGGACGACCACCGCTTCATGATCGGCACGGTGCGCGACATCACCGACCAGAAGCGCGTCGAGGAGCAACTGCGCCACAACGCGACCCACGACCCGCTCACGGGCCTGCCTAACCGTACCCTGTTCATCGAGCGCCTAGCCAAGGCGATGGAGCGCAGCCAGCCTCAGGGCTCGCCGGGCTACGCGGTGCTGTTCATCGACCTCGACAGCTTCAACGTGGTGAACGACAGCCTGGGGCACGCCGCCGGCGACGAGCTGCTGGTGCAGGTAGCCCAGCGCCTCAAGCAGTGCCTCGGCCCCTGGGACACCCTCGCCCGCCACGGCGGCGACGAGTTCACTGTGCTGGTGGGCCAGACCCTCGAGCTCGACGACGCAGTGGAGGTCGCCGAGCGCATGCTGGCGGAACTCATGCGCCCGGTGAAGCTCGGCGACAACGAGATCTACACCAACGCCAGCATCGGTATCGCCCCCGGCAACCCGGACTACACCTCCACCGAGGAACTCCTGCGCGACGCGGACACGGCCATGTACCGTGCCAAGGCCGCCGGCAAGGCGGGTTACGTGGTCTTCGACCAGGAGATGTACGCGAAGGCACGCGCCCGGCTGCGCGTCGAAACGGAACTGCGCCAGGCGCTGGAAAACCGCGAGATACGCGTCCACTACCAGCCCATCGTCACCCTACAGACCGGACGATTACTGGGCTTCGAGGCACTGCTGCGCTGGCAACATCCGGTGCGCGGGCTGCTGGGTCCCGACGAGTTCCTGAAGGTGGCGGAGGAGACGGGCCTGATCCTACCCATCGGCTGGTGGCTGCTGCGCGAGGCCTGCCGCCAGACCCGAGCCTGGCGCGATCGGCATCCGGAAGCACACGGCCTGACCATGGCGGTGAACCTGGCCCACAAGCAGTTCATGTACACCGGCCTGCCGCAGCAAGTGTCGGCGGCGCTGCAGGAGACGGGGCTGCCCGCCGACGGCCTGCACCTAGAGATCACCGAGACCGTGTTCCTGGAGAACCCTAAGGCCGCCGAGAGCACTCTGCGCCGGCTACGCTCTCTGGGGTTGGCGCTGCACCTGGACGACTTCGGCACGGGCTACTCGTCCTTGAGCTATCTCTCGGCGCTGCCTCTGGATACCCTCAAGATCGACCGCAGCTTCGTCATGGACATGGAACGCAACCCCAAGCACGCCGCCATCGTGCGCACCATCGTCGAGCTGGCGCGGGACTTGGGGATGAACACGGTAGCGGAGGGAGTGGAATCAACCCAGCAGCTGCGCCTGCTGGATGAGCTCGGTTGC
This sequence comes from Gammaproteobacteria bacterium, assembly GCA_035946515.1. Classification (GTDB taxonomy): domain Bacteria; phylum Pseudomonadota; class Gammaproteobacteria; order Natronospirales; family REEB76; genus DASUBN01. Next base: position 4,978 of record DASYZF010000443.1, read on the forward strand.
CGTTCAGGTCAGGGCATCCTGTTTTCGCCGGCGCTGGACATGAAACGCGCCGATCGGCTGTTCGAGCGCGAGACGCTCGCACTCGTGCCGGGCGAGATGGCCTTCAACGATACCCATCCGCGGGGGTTCTTCCCCACGGATATCGTCAAGCGCACACGCGATTTCTTCCGCCGCGCTTAGCCTCGTATAGCTTCTCGTCGGCGGCCGCGATCAAGGCATCCACGTCGTATTCGGGGGGCGCGGCGGTCACACCCACGCTGAGCGTGACCTGCAAGCCGGGTTGCAACCGGCTCCAGTCGTACTCCTCCACCTGCTTGCGGATCTTCTCACAGACGGTGACCGCGTTTTCGTGACTGGTCTCCGGGAAGCAGAGCAGAAACTCCTCGCCACCATAGCGGGCGATGATATCGATGGAGCGGCACTGGTTGCGCAGGATGTTGGCGATGGAGCGCAGCACGTCGTCACCCACCATGTGCGAGTGCTTGTCGTTCACACCCTTGAAACGGTCCACGTCGGCCATGGCGAGCGCGATCTGGCGGTTGTAGCGCTGCGCACGCTTCACCTCGAAATCCAGGCGGTTGTCGAGGTAGCGGCGGTTGTAGAGTCCGGTCAGGCCGTCCTCGCGGCTCTGGCGCTCGAGCTCCGAGGCCTGCTGCTGCAGCCGCCCCAGGAGCTCCTCTTTCTCGCGGTTGGCGCTGCGCAGCGACTCGGTGAGCGCGTGCAACTCGTCCTTCTGTAACGCCAGGTCGTGGGTGCGCTCCACAACGCGCCGCTCCAGCTCGTTGCGACTCTTCTCCAGCTCCTCGAACAGGCGCGCGTTGGCGATGGCCACCGCCACCTGGCCGGCGAAGGTGACTACGAGCTCGAAGTGCGCATCGGTGAACATGTCCGGCGTGTAGCCCTGGACGCTCAGCACCCCGAGCACGCGTTCGCGATAGGTGACCGGTACGGCGATGAACGACTGCGTCTGCGGCGTGTCGCCGATGTGGATCATCATGCTCTTGAACTCGCTCTCGTCGCGGCTCCAGTCGGTGATGAACACCGGCTTGTTGTTGCTCACCACCCAGCTCAAGAGGCCCTCGCCCAGCTTGCGGCTGCGCGGCACCTGCCGTCCCTGGCGGTTGTGGTGCAGGCGGATGTCGAGCTCGCGTGCCTCCTCAGCGTAGAGCGCCAGCATGAAGGAATCGAACTCCAGCAGGTTGCGGCTCTCGCGGAAGATGAGCTCGATGAGGTCGTCCAGCACCAGCGAACCACTCACGGCACGACCCACCCGGTTCACCGCCACGAGCTCGTCCACCTTAATCTCGAGCGCACGACGGGTGTCGGCGAAGCTCTTGACGATGAGGATGATGAGGGCAAGCACCACCAGGAATAGCACGAACACCGGGGTGTCGAGCCGGTTGTAGACAAGCGCGGTGAAGACCGCCAGCGGCACGCTGGCGATGTCGACCACGGTGCTGAAAACACCGAAGGCACGGCGCCAATCGTATTCCTCCATCCAGGCGATCACGGCCACGAAGCAGTTGTTCGCGAACTGCATGATCCCGGACAGGATCAGGATCAGCACGCCGTCGTGCAGGTCGAGTTCGGTGAGCGGCACGTGCCCGCCGAAATAGGTGTAGAGCGAGCCGGTCATGAGCACCAGCAGGATGATCATCCCGGAGTTGTGGAAGGAGCGGAGCACCGTGAGCCTCAAGTTCTGGCCGCGGTTCGCGCCCCAGGGCAGGAACGGCCAGATCACCGAGGAGATGCCGGCGATCCAGGCGGCTTGCAGGGTACCGAAGATGAGGATGCTGGAGACCTGCACCACCCGGTCGAGCGATACATGGCCCACATGGGGTGCCGGGAACCCGAACAGCACCACCACGATGCCGAACAGGGTGAAGCCCACCACCGCCCCTGCGTTCTTCACCTCCAGCTGGGTATGGGCGGAGAGATAGACGAGCAGGGCGAAACCAGCCAGGCCCAGCAGTGCAGCGTAAACGACCGAGAGTTGCCGTGCGTTCTTCATGTGGACTCTAAGCTTCCCTGAGCTCGTCGGCTCTGTGTTACACGCCCCTTTCCGGCAGCGCAACACATTGTTTGGGTCCTAAATATATGCTCTTCCCGGACCCCTTTAAGGGGCGTGTTAGACTGAAAATCACTCTGCGAGGCCTGCCGTCATGAAGCTTGATTCCAAAGGCTTTTTCCGCGTTTTTCTCCTTTCCACCCTCCTTCTTCAGGTCGTCCTGCTGTCCGCCTGCTCTCCCCGAGTCTATGTGGAGCAGGATGACAGCGCCAAGCTCTCGGGCTACCACCGCTTCGCCTGGCTGAGCCCGCCCCCTGCCCCGGTACACGACCCCATCCTGGACAGCCAGATCTTCGAGGCCCGGGTGCACCGCGCCGTGAGCGACGACCTCAAGACCCGCGGCTACGAGGAAGTGGCTCCCAACGCCGGCCCGGATTTCCTGGTGACCTACCACACCAGCGCCAAGCAGACTCTGCAGAGCACCGGGCCCGCCTTTAGCTTCGGCTTCGTGGATGCCTTCCCGCGCGGCTTCGGCGCCGTGGGCTTCCCGGTGGGGCCCGACGTGCAGACTCGCGACGAAGGCACCCTGATGCTCGACGTGCTGGACGGCCAGAACAAACGCCTGGTGTGGCGGGGCTGGACCACGGAGCTCCTCAACCAGGACAACTACAGCGACAAATCCGTGCAGGACGCCGTCAAGGACATCTTCGACAAGTTCCCTGCCAAGCCCTGACCCGTTCCATGCCGCGCGCTGCTGATACACCGCCGGCGCGTCTCATCGCCCACGTGGACATGGACGCGTTCTACGCGTCCGTGGAGCAACTGGATAACCCGGAGCTCAAGGGCAAGCCCGTCATCGTGGGCGGCATCGGTAACCGCGGCGTAGTGAGTGCCGCCAGCTACGAAGCGCGGGTCTTCGGCGTGCGTTCGGCCATGCCCATGTACGAGGCGCGCAAGCGCTGCCCCCAGGGCGTGTACATCCAGGTACGCATGTCCCGCTACAAAGAGGTATCGCAGCAGGTGTTCCAGGTGTTCGGCGACTTCACGCCCGTGATCCAGGGCCTGTCCCTGGACGAAGCCTTCCTGGATCTCACCGGCGCCATCGGCAGCGAGGATCCCCTGAACTTGGGCCGGCGCATCAAGGAAAGCATCCGCATCGCCACCGGCCTCACCGCTTCGGTGGGCCTCGCGCCCAACAAGCTGGTCGCCAAGATCGTCTCCCAGCAGTGCAAGCCCGACGGCTTGCAGCACGTGAAACCGGAAGAAGTGCAGACCACACTGGACCCTCTGCCCGTCACCGCCATGTGGGGTATCGGTCCGCGCACCGGCGAATCACTGGCGCGGGCCAAGATCCAGACCATCCGTGACCTGCGCCTGGCGCCGGAGGCCAAGCTCAAGGCCCTGTTCGGCTACCAGGCGCTGCGGTTCAAGGCGCTGGCCGAGGGCCGCGACGACCGCCCGGTGGATGACAGTGGCGGCGAACGCTCCGTGAGCCAGGAGACCACCTTCGAGCGCGACTTGAAGAGTCTGGACGAGCTCGATCCGGTGCTGCGTTCGCTGACCGAGGACCTCTGCCGCATCCTGCGCAAGAACGTGCTCAAGCCCCACACCGTGATGGTGAAGCTGCGCGAGACGGACTTCAGTCGCCACACCCGCCAGCGGCGCTTCACGCCGGCCGATGCCAGTTTCGACGCCCTCTACCCCATCGCCCGTGCGCTCCTGGCCCGCTGGCTGGAGGAGCACCCCGGGCGGGCCCTGAGGCTCCTGGGGGTGGGAGCTCGGGATTTCTCCGGAGACGAGCAACAGGACCTCTTCGACGAGAGCCGCGCCCGCCGCCAGCGTCTGGAAGCAGCCTCCGACGCGGTACGGGACCGCTTCGGCGACAGCGCGCTGCGTCGAGGCGTATCCTTGGATGACGATCCCGACTGACCCGATTATGTACGCCAGTTACTTCGGCCTCAGCGACAACCCGTTCGCCATCACCCCGGACCCGCGCTTCCTGTTCCTCTCGGCGCGGCACACCGAGGCTCTGGCGCACCTGCTCTACGGCGTCACCGAGAGCGGCGGCTTCATCCAGCTCACGGGCGAGGTGGGCACCGGCAAGACCACCCTGGTGCGCACCCTGCTCGAGAAGCTCCCGGACAACGTGGACGCGGCACTGGTCATCAATCCCCGGGGCACGGTGCTGGAGTTCCTGCGCAGCATCTGCCGCGAGCTGGGCCTCGACTGGAAGCCGCAGCAGACGCCCCAGGACCTGATCGATGCCCTGAACTCGCAGCTGCTGGCGGCCCACGCCAAGGGCCGGCGCGTGGTGCTCATCATCGACGAGGCCCAGGGCCTGTCCGAAGAGGTGCTGGAGCAAGTGCGGCTGCTCACCAACCTCGAGACCCGTGAACAGAAGCTGCTGCAGATCATCCTCGTCGGCCAACCGGAGCTGCGCGAGATGCTCGCGCGCACGGAACTGCGCCAGCTCGCCCAACGCATCACCGGCCGCTACCATCTGACGCCGCTCTCCGCCACCGAGAGCCGCGCCTACGTGAACCACCGGCTCACGATCTCCGGTGCCATGGCGCCCATCTTCACGGGCTCCGCGCTGCGCACCATGCAGCGGGTGACCCGCGGCATCCCGCGGCTCATCAACATCATCAGCGACCGCGCCCTGCTCGGCGCCTACACCCAGGAGATGCGCCAAGTGGATGCCTCCTTGGTGCGGCACGCCGCCCGCGAGGTGCTGGGCGAGGCTCCTGGCAAGCGCCATCTGCCGGTGTGGGTCTGGCCCGCCGCGCTCGTGCTCGCCCTCTCCTGCACGGCGCTCCTCTACCTCACCATCCGCCCCGCGCCCGTTCCGGCAGCCGTACCCGCTCCGGCCGCGCCACCTGCGGTCCCGGATCTCGCCAAGTGGCTCGCGAACCCAGCCCACCCCAGTGACACGGACTCTGCCTTCGCCGGCCTCTTCTCGCTCTGGGGCAGCCATTACACCGCCGCAGGCAGCGGCAGCGGCTGCCGGGAAGCGGAGACCATAGGTCTGCGCTGCTTATATAGACGCGGTACCTGGAACAACCTGCGCAGCTTCGATCTGCCTGCGGTGGTGACCCTCACGGACGTCGGCGGCCAGGTGCACCAGCTCGTAGTGGCGGCCCTGGATGGCGACAGCGTCACCCTGAAAGCGGGCGCCGCCGAGATGCGCTTCCCCCTCGCCCAGGTGGAACCCCTCTGGTACGGCGAGTATCTGATCTTGTGGCGCCCGGATCCCCACGCGCCCATGCCGCTCGCACCCGGGATGGTGGGCACCGGCGTCTCCTGGTTGCGCAGCCAGCTCGCCACGCTGCAGCACGTGCCGGACTCCGGTCTCGCCAGCTACGACGACGGCCTCACCACCATGGTGAAGAACTTCCAGGCCACACAGCACATGAAGGTGGACGGCATCGCCGGCGAGGAGACCCTAGTACGCCTGTCCGCGGTGCTGAACGCCCCGGGTACGCCCTTGCTGGCGGCCGGAGGCTGACCCATGTCGCTGATACTGGACGCGCTGCGCAAATCCGAACGCACCCGGCAGCAGAGCCTGACGGGCCAACTCGGCGCCACCGAGACGCCGCCGGATCCCGGGCACATGGCCGTGCCCTGGGTGACGCTGCTCGTCATCCTGCTCGTGATCAACGCCATCGTCCTGACGGTATTCTTCTGGCAGGGCAGTGAACACGCCGCAGCTCCGGCTCAGGCCGCCCCCGCGGCGCCGCCCGTGGCCTATCACCCGGAAGTGCGGCCGCTGTCCGAAGAGGCAGGCGCTCCGTCTGAGGCCGTACCACCGGCTCCGCCACAAGCGGCGGCCATCCAGCCTGCGCCAACGGCTCCTGCCGCGGCACCGGCACCCCAGACGACGGGCTCGGTGGTGGCCCGGAACGCGGACGCGGGCGTGCCGAGCCTCGATACCCTGCCCATGGATGTGCGCCAGACCCTGCCGGCCCTGCACCTCGACGTGCTGGGCTACGCCATGAAACCCGAGGACCGCTTCGTGGTCATAAACTTCCAGCGCTACCGCGTGGGTGACACCACGGCCGAGGGCGTGCGGGTGGCGGACATCGTGCCGGGAGGCGCGGTCCTCGAATACCATGGCACGCGCTTCCTGTTGCCGCCCTGAGACTGCGATCGCATCCCAAATACAGACAGACGCCAAGGAGTGCCTCTATGTCCATGTCCCGCCTCGCCGGCGCATTGCTCGCCGCCACCGTCTCCGTTCCGCTGCTCGCCGCCAGCCAGCCGCTGCCGTCGTTCAGCCAGGACAGCATCCGCACCACCATCAAGACCCTTTCCTCGGACGAGTTCGGCGGCCGTGCTCCCGGCAGCCCTGGCGAGAAGCTGACCACCGACTACATCAGCAGCAAGTTCAAGGAGTACGGGCTCGAGCCCGCGGACCACGGCAGCTACCTGCAGGAGGTGCCGCTGAAGCAGATCACCGCCGACCCGCACACCGCACTGCACATCGGCGGCGGTACCACGCCGCTCACCCTCCCCTATGGCAGCGAGATGGTGGTGAGCACCCCCCGGCCCGAAGCCAGGATCTCGCTCAAGGACGTGCCGTTGGTGTTCGTTGGCTTCGGCATCGTGGCCCCCGAGTACAACTGGAACGACTACGCCGGCCTCGACGTGAAGGGCAAGATCGTGGTGGTGCTGGTGAACGACCCAGGCTACCCCGACGGCGACCCGAACCTCTTCGAAGGCAAGGCCATGACCTACTACGGCCGTTGGACCTACAAGTACGAGGAAGCCGCGCGCCAGGGTGCCGCCGGGGTCATCATCGTGCACGAGACCGGTCCCGCTGGTTATCCCTGGGAAGTGGTGCAGGGCAGTTGGAGCGGTCCGCTGGAGGAGCTGGACCCGGGCCAGGCCTACCAGCCCGCGATCCAGGGCTGGATCACCCATGACGCCGCGGAGCTGCTGTTCGCGGACGCGGGCCTGAAGCTGGACGAGCTGGAGAAGGCCTCGCAGCTGCGCGGCTTCAAGGGCGTGCCCATGAAGCTCACCGGCAGCATCGTGCTGCACAACACCGTACACGACATCGTCTCCCACAACGTGGTGGGCCTGCTCAAGGGCGCGTCCCGCCCTGGCGAAGCGGTGATCTACACCGCCCACTGGGACCATCTGGGCGAGCACATGGTGAACGGCAAGACCGAGATCTTCCACGGCGCGGTGGACAACGCCTCCGGCATCGCCGGCCTCCTGGAGCTCGCGCGCGCCTATGGCGCGGGACCAAAGCCCGCGCGCAGCGTGCTGTTCATCGCCACCACCTGCGAGGAACAGGGCTTGCTGGGAGCGCGCTACTACGCCGCCCACCCGCTGATCCCGCTCAAGGACACGGTGGCTGACTTCAACATGGACGTGATGGACACCTTCGGCAAGACCCGCGACGTGACCGTGCGCGGCCACTTCATGTCGCAGCTGGAGGACGACCTCTCCACCGAGGCCAAGACCCTGGACCTCAAGGTGCTGCCCGACTCCCAACCCGAGAAGGGTTACTACTTCCGTGCCGACCACTTCGAGTTCGCCAAGGCCGGGGTACCGGCCTTGAGCATCGCGCTCGGCACCGATTACGTCGGCCATACCCCGGCTTGGGGCCTCGCCCAACAGCAGGGCTACGTGAGCCAGCGTTACCACAAGCCGGCGGACGTCTATGACCCGTCCTGGGATCTCTCCGGCATGGTCCAGCAACTGGACCTGCTCTACCTCACCGGTCGCGGCCTGGCCGAGAGCGACGCTTGGCCGGCCTGGAACCCGGGCGGTCCGTTCGCAGCGGAACGTGCCGCGCAGCGCAGCGGCGGTTGAAACCCCGCCTCGATATTTAGGGCAGGCCCACTGCCGCGCTACGCGCGGCGCTGGGCTCCCACTTGAGCTCTTCCGCAAAAGCCCATCCAGTGCTTTTGCGGAGTCGGCGAGTCAGGTACACGCCCTGACTCGCCTCCACATGGGGCGCATCCGTGCCCCCGGATATTTAGGGCTGTAACAGTGGCGTGCTGATTTAGCTATGCCTCGGCTGTCCGGCGCGGTTACACTCTTATGACAGGGGCGGGAGAGGGTTGACCCCTGCCCGATCATAAGCAGCATCCATGCACATCCTCATCGTCGATCACTCGAAGGTGGTGCGCACCGTCTGGAACAAGATGGTGGCCGACCTCGGCCATCAGAGCCTCACGGTGGAGAACGCCGAGGAGGCGCTCGAGGTGATGCAGGGTCAGGAGGTGGAGTTCATCTGCGCCTCCCTCTCGCTGCCGGGCATGAACGGCATCGCGCTCTGCCGCCAGGTGCGCTCCCTGCCCAAGCATCACAAGACCCCTTTCATCCTGCTCACCTCCACCCAGGACAAGACCCTGCGCCAGGAGGCCTTCGAGTCCGGGGTCACCGAGATCCAGGAGAAGATGGACAAGGAGCAGCTCGAGGCGCGCCTCAAGCAATACCTGTCCGAGGAGCAGCATGAGCTCACCGCCCGCGTGCTCTACCTCGAGGACAGCATGGTGGCGGCGCACGTGATGATCAAGATCCTGCGCCATATGAACCTCAAGGTTGACCACTTCCGCAGCGCCGACGAGGCGCTGGTGGCCTTCGAGAAGAACGACTACGACCTGATCGTGAGCGTCATTCTCCTGGAAGGCGTGATGAGCGGCGTGGGCCTGGTGAACCGGGTGCGCAGCTACCTCTCCGACAAGCGCCGCGTGCCGATCCTGGCGCTCTCCGGCATGGACGAAACCACGCGCCGCATCGAGCTCTTCCGCCTCGGCGTCAACGACTACATCGCCAAGCCGCCCGTCGAGGAAGAGGTGCGGGCGCGGGTACGCAACCTCATCATCAGCAAGCAGCTCTTCGACCGGGTGCAGGCGCAAT
>DASYZF010000444.1:0-1521 GCA_035946515.1 Gammaproteobacteria bacterium
CCCCCGACCCCCTGCTCCCAAAGCAGGTGCGCTACCAGACTGCGCTATGCCCCGCCGGGGCGCTCGCGCCCCGCGTCAAGGGCGGAAATGATACGGGGAGCGAAGTCTCCAGTCAATTTCAAAGGCTTACGGGTGGTGGCCCGAGGCGGCCCCATGCGACAATCGCAGCTGCATTTTTGGGGGCCAGATGCCATGTCAGCCCAGCTCATAGACGGCAAAGCCTACGCCGCCGAGATCCGCCAGGACGTCCGGGCGCGGGTCGCGGCGCGGCGCCGGGCGCCGGGCCTGGCGGTGGTGCTGGTAGGCCAGGACCCGGCCTCGGAGATCTACGTCCGCAACAAGCACCAGGCCTGCGAGGAGGCGGGGCTGGTGTCCCGGGCCTTCAACCTGCCCAGCGACACGCCGGAAGACAAACTCCTCGCCCTCATCGATGAGCTCAACCAGGACCTCGCCATCGACGGCATCCTGGTGCAGTTGCCCCTGCCGCCCCATATCCGCACCGAACTCGTCATCGAGCGCATCCGCCCGGACAAGGACGTGGACGGTTTCCACCCCTATAACATCGGTCGCCTGGCCCAACGCATCCCCAAGCTCCGGCCCTGTACCCCTTACGGCATCGTCAAGCTCTTGGAGCATTACGGCGAGAAGTTCATGGGACGGCACGCGGTGGTGGTGGGCGCCTCCAACATCGTGGGCCGGCCCATGGCCCTGGAACTCCTGCTCATGGGATCGACAGTGACGGTGTGCCACCGCTTCACCGCCCACACCGATCAGCACGTGCGCGAGGCGGACATCCTGGTGGTGGCGGTGGGCAAGCCTGAGCTCGTGAAGGGTGCCTGGGTGAAGCCCGGCGCCACGGTGATCGACGTGGGCATGAATCGGCTGGCGGACGGCAGGCTGGTGGGGGATGTGGAGTTCGCCGCCGCCCGGGAACGGGCCGCGCTCATCACCCCGGTGCCGGGGGGTGTCGGCCCCATGACGGTCACGATGCTATTGGTGAATACCCTGACTGCCGCCGAAGAGCACGACAGGAGGCATTGATCACTTGCGGCGCCAGGTGGTGCCGCCGGCTCCGTCTTCGATCACGATACCCGCCGCATCGAGTTCTGCCCTCAGACGATCCGCTTCCTTCCAATCCTTGGCCGCCCGCGCCGCCTTGCGCGCCGCGATGAGTCCCTCCACGTCTGCGGGGGAGACCCCGTCTTGCCGGTCCACACCCGCTTGGAGATAAGCCTCCGGATTGGACTGGAGGATGCCAAGCAGCCCGCCCAACTCCTTGAGCAAGGCCGCGAGGCTTATCGCCTCGGCCGGTTTCGAATCTTTGAGGGTATTCACTTCCCGGGCGAGGTCGAAGAGCACGCTCACCGCCACCGGGGTATTGAAGTCATCGTCCATGGCGGCGACGAACTTGGCCCTGAACGCATGCTCCTCGGGAGCATTACCCGGAGGCATGTTGCGCAGTGCGATATACAGACGGCCGAGACCGGTGCGGGCCTGATCCAGCTGCTGGTCGGAATAGTT
>DASYZF010000445.1:0-2919 GCA_035946515.1 Gammaproteobacteria bacterium
TGCCCATGGGATCCTTGAGCACCTGCACCAGGATCTCCTGACTCTCGTGGAGCAGGCTGCGGATGTCCGGCGCCGGGACTGGTGCTGCCTCGTGCTCGGCATGGTGCGCGTGCACGATGTCGGACGCGTGCAGGAAGGCGGTGCGTTCCAAGCCGATGTCCACGAAGGCCGCCTGCATGCCTGGCAGCACCCGCGACACCCGCCCCTTATATAGGTTCCCCACGAGACCGCGACGGCGCGTGCGCTCGATGTAGATCTCCTGCAATACGCCGCCTTCCATGAGCGCCACCCGGGTCTCCCGCGGCGTGACGCTGATCAGGATTTCCTCGTTCATGTGTCTTCTTCATTTAAGAGATGAGCGGTGGGCACCCGGCGGATGCCCACCGCTGATCCCTCAAGTCCTATCTAAAATACACTCATCCCCGCCCGGTGCAGCAGTGCCGCGGCCTCGAACAGCGGCAAACCCATGACGCCGCTGTAACTGCCTTGGAGACGCTCCACGAACACCGCCCCCAGCCCCTGGATGCCGTAAGCTCCAGCCTTGTCGGCGGGCTCCCCGGTCTCCCAATAAGCCGTCGCTTCATCCGCCGCGATGGTCCGGAAACTGACTTCGCTTGTGCTCAGGGCGGTATCCAGCTCGCCGTCGTGCCAGAGGGCTATGGCCGACAACACCACATGCACACGGCCCGAGAGGCTCCCCAGCATGGCGAGACCGTCCTCCCGGTCCTTGGGTTTGCCGAGTATGACGTCGCCGAGCACGACGGCGGTGTCCGCCGCCAGCACTCGTGCCGCGGGCTGCCCGAGCTTGCGCGCCACGCTCTCTGCCTTGGTCCGAGCCAGGCGCAACACGTAGTCCGCGGGAAGCTCTCCTGGCCGCGGTGTCTCGTCCACATCGGCCACACGCACTTCGAAGGAGAGTCTAAGCTGCCCCAGCAGCTGCCGACGGCGAGGCGAGGCGGAGGCGAGATAGAGACGATGCATCGCCGCCCCTTAAGCCCGATGGTATGGGTGGTTTTTCAGGATGGACCAGGCCCGATAGAGCTGCTCGGCCACTACCACCCGCACCAAGCCATGAGGCAGCGTCAGGGGCGAGAGGGACCACTTGAGGCCGGCACGCGCCAGGCAATCGGGGGCAAGACCGTCTGGGCCGCCGATGAATAAGGCCTGGTCGCGGCCTTCCTGTAGCCATTGGTTGAGCCGCTTGGCGAGTTCTTCCGTGGAGAGCGGCTTGCCGTGCACCTCCAGCACCGTGAGGTTCACGCCCTCGGGCATCGCGGCCAGCATCTTGGCCCCTTCTTCAAACATGGCTTTCTTGGTGTCGTCGCCGCGGCGGGATGCACCGAGGGGAATCTCCTTGAGCAGCAGCTTGCACTCGCCCGGCAGGCGCGCGGCGTAGTCTTCGTAGCCGGCGCTCACCCAGGCGGGCATGCGTGTGCCGGCGGCGATGAGGTGGATGCGCACGTCGAGCTTCCGGAGAGGGCCGGCGACTCAATGGCGCTTGCGGGCCGGTACCGGCGCCTCCGGCGCGGCCGCAAGCAGGTCAGGCACCCAGAGCTTCTCCAGGTTGTAGAAGTCGCGCACCTGGGGACGCATCACATGCACCACCACGTCTCCCAGGTCCACCAGCACCCACTCGCCGCCCTGCTCGCCTTCCACGCCGCGGGGTTTCGCGCCCTGCTCGCGCGCCTTGTCCTGCACGCTGCGGGCGAGGGACTTCACGTGCCGGTCCGAGGTGCCGCTCGCGATCACCATGAAGTCCGTGATGGCGGTCATGCCGCGCACGTCGAGGACGCGCACGTCCACCCCTTTCATGTCTTCCAACGCCAGGACCACGAGATCCTTGAGCTTCACGGGTTCCATCAGGGCTCCTTGCGATAACAAGTCGAATTCTCTATCAGCTCCCGCACCGCATCCGGCACGAGGTAGCGCAGCTCGCGCCCCGCCGCGGCCTCCTCGCGGATACGGGTGGCGGATATCTCGAGCTGGGTCACGGGACGGAGCAGGATGCTGCCGGCGGGTTCCTTCAAAGCCCTGCCCGCATCGGCATCGAAGCGCTCGGCGAGCAGGGAGGCGAGCTCCCCCTCCGCCTGCAACCACCAACCGGGCCGGTGCGCCACGGCCACGTGGCCGAAATCGAAGATCTCCCGCCACCGCTCCCAACCCGGGAGGCCCAGGAAAGCGTCGGTACCGAGCACCAGCACCAGCACGTCGTCCGGCGACTCGCGACGGAGTTCCGCGAGGGTATCCACCATATAGGAAGGGCCGCTGCGCTTGAGCTCCCGCTCATCCACCTGGAAGCGAGGTTCGCCCTGCACCGCCGCCTTCACCATGGCGAGGCGCAGCTCGGCCGGGGCCATGGGTGCGCGCCGGTGGGGTGGCTGGCCCGCGGGGATGAAACGCATGCTGTCCAGGGAGAGGGCGTCCAGAATCTCGAGGGCCGGACGCAGGTGTCCGTAATGGATGGGGTCGAAGGTGCCCCCGAAGATGCCGATCTTTCTCATCCGCTCCTTAAGCGCGAACTGCAGCGGTCTTCACGCCCGCCAATGCCGTGGCCAATTGTAGCAGTTCGTCCCAGGCTCTCCCCGGGGCCCGGCCTTTCATGACGAGGTCGGCAGTCTGGGCGCGTTTCAGGAGCCGCTGCCATCCCCGGGCCTTGCGCCGGCGTAGCGCCGCCTGCACCAGGGGCCGGCGGCGTTCCCAGATGCCCGCCAGCACCCGGGTTGCCGGCTGGCCGGATTCGATCTCGATGGCGAGGGAGGCGAGCTCCTTGAGTTGGCGCAACAGCGCACCGAGCACCAAGACCGGCTCCTCCCCCTCCGCCTGCAGGCCTTCCAGCACCCGCACGGTGCGCGGCACGTCGCCGGCCAGGGCGGCGTCCACGAGCTTGAAGGCGTCGAAGCGGGCGCTGTCGGACACCGC
>DASYZF010000446.1:0-1929 GCA_035946515.1 Gammaproteobacteria bacterium
GCGTCGCGGGTGTCGCTGCCGCGGGAGACGGCGAGGAATGCGCCGGCACCCATGGCTTTCAGCTTCTTCTCATCCAGGAATTCGAACTTCCAGCCTTCACGCCGTGCCAGCTCTTTCGCATAGCCGTGGTATTCGGTCGGAGTGAGATGGTTGGCCGGCAGGATGGTGAGCCAGCGGGCCAGGGCGTTGCCCTCGGCGGCGGCGAGGGTGCGGCTGAGATCCAGGGGCTTGGTACCATCGAACAAGGTCAGGCTCGCGATGTGCCGCGTCTTGTCGGTCTCCGACTTGAAGCGGGGCGGGTCGAATCCGGCGGCCAGCACGGCGGCGGCGAAGGCTTCGGCCAGTGCCGCGCGCTGGGCGTCGGTGGCGCCGGGCAGCAGCAAGCCGACGTTCGTGGGCTCTGATTCACGGGCCTTGGCGACGCATTTACGGGCCAGGGTCAGGAACTCGAAGGCGCCGGCTTCGGTCTTGTAGGAGGCCAGGACGGCGGCCGTGCCCCGCGGGTTGGGTAGATCGACGCGCAGAGGTGCGAGGCTCTTCTTGCCTTCCGGAATGCGTTTCTTGAGGCGCTCGGCATAGGGAAAATCCGGCCAGCGCTTTTGGAGGGAGCTTTCCGGCAGCAGTATAATGACCGCGTCCAGGGCATCCACCCGGGCCGTATCCGCCGCCGCCAAGGGCTGCCGGATATCGAGCTTAAAAGCCTGAGGTAGCCTCAGAGTCATCGGACTGTCCGGGATTTATGGTAACCGGACAGAGATGATATAGGGCCCGGGGCCCCGCCGGAAGGCACAAGACGTGCCGGACGGCACACGGACCGCATGAACCCCGCGGCGGAGGGCTTTTTTCCGCCGCTCCCCGCGACGCCTCGAACGACGAACCACAAGGTTTTGCCATGGCGAACGACGTACCGAATCTGCCCCAGGACCTGGATCCGGCCGAGACCCATGAGTGGCTGGATGCCCTGGCCTCGGTGCTGGAGGTGGAGGGCACCGAGCGTGCCCACTTCCTGATCGAGCAGCTCATCGACAGGGCGCGCCGCTCCGGCGCCTACCTGCCATACAGCCCCAACACCGCCTACGTAAACACCATCAATGCCAACCAGGAGCCGGCCTACCCCGGTGACCGGGCCATCGAGAAGCGCATCGAGGCCTACCTGCGCTGGAACGCCATGGCCATGGTGGTGCACGCCAACAAGGAGAACAGCGGCATCGGCGGACACATCGCCACCTATGCTTCCTCCGGCACCCTCTATGAGGTGGGCTTCAACCATTTCTGGCGCGCCCCGAGCGCGCAGCACGGCGGCGACTTGATCTATATCCAGGGCCATTCCTCGCCAGGCATCTACGCGCGTTCCTTCTTGGAGGGCCGCTTCAGCGAGGAGCAACTCAAGAACTTCCGCCGCGAGGTGGAGCGGGTCGGGCTCTCCTCCTATCCCCATCCCTGGCTGATGCCGGACTATTGGCAGTTCCCCACGGTCTCCATGGGCCTCGGGCCGCTGCAGGCCATCTACCAGGCGCGCTTCATGCGTTACATGGAGCATCGCGGCTTCATACCCGAGAGCGACCGCAAGGTGTGGGCCTTCCTGGGCGACGGCGAGATGGACGAGCCGGAGTCCCTGGGCGCCATCTCGCTCGCCTCGCGCGAGAAGCTCGATAACCTGGTGTTCGTGGTGAACTGCAACCTGCAGCGCCTGGACGGCCCGGTGCGCGGCAACGGCAAGATCATCCAGGAGCTGGAAGCGAACTTCCGCGGCAGCGGCTGGAACGTGATCAAGGTGCTGTGGGGCTCGCGCTGGGATCCATTGCTGGCCCAGGACAAGAACGACCTCCTGAAGCGCCTCATGATGGAGTGCGTGGACGGCGAGTACCAGAACTTCAAGTCCAAGGACGGGAAGTTCGTGCGCGAGAAGTTCTTCGGCAAGTATCCCGA